>DASZJY010000346.1:0-4093 GCA_035947635.1 Acidimicrobiales bacterium
CTGGCAGTACCTCCGGCTCCTGGGCCTGGCCGCCGCCCCCCAGCGCCACCGGCATTTCTTCGCCGACGCTCTCGGCTCGTTGGCGCGGGGGGGCCGCCATCCAAGGGTGCTCGTCACCGGCACGGCCGACTACTCGATGCTGGCCCACGTCGCCGACGCCTACGTGCAGGCCACCGCGGACCTCGCCGTCGTCGACCGGTGCGCGACGCCGGTCGTGCTGTGCGCCTGGTACGCCGGCCTCGTGGGCGCGCCGCTGCGCACCTTCGTCGCCGACGTGCTCGAGCTCGCGCCCGGTGCCTCCTTCGACGTCGTGTGCAGCCACTCGTTCCTGTCTCAGTTCCCGGCCCGGAGCCGACCAGCCCTCGTCGCTCGCTGGCGCGACCTGCTCCGCCCCGGCGGCGTCGCGGTGACCACCACCCGCATCAGCCCCCCGGGCACGCCCGGCGTCGTGCGCTTCACCCCCGCGCAGGCGGCCGCCTTCGCCGACCGAGCCCGCCTGGAGGCCGAGCGGCTCGGGCCCGTCCTCGACCTCGATCGCGAGGCGGTGGCCGAGCGGGCCCACCGCTACGCCGGGCGCATCGCCGTCCACACCGTCACGTCCGACGACGAGGTCGTCCGCCTGCTGGAGGACGGCGGCCTCCGGGTGGAGCACCTCGAGGTGCGGGAGGTGGAAGGCCCGGCGACGACGGGGACCTCGGGGCCGAGCACCAGCCAGAGCGCCCGGTACGCGGAGGTCGTCGCCCGCCGTGAGTGAAGTGAGGCACGGATCGAGGGCCGCGACCAGAGAGGCGAGCGCCTCGCTGCGGGCGCTCGTGGACGCCAACGCCTCCCTGTGGGCGGGCGAGGCCGAGGTCTTCCGCGCCTACTGGGACTGGTCCCGCCGCAGCCGGGCCAGCGACCGACGGTGGCTCGCGCGCCAGTGCTACAAGGAGCTGTTCGACGGCTTCGCCCCTCGCCTGCGGGAGCTGCGCGCCGGCTTTCCCGCCCTCGACTCGGCGACGCCGCGGTGGGACCTCCTCGAGATGGCCCGGGGTGCCCAGGAAGAGCTGGCCCACTACTGCCTCTTCGCCGACGCCCACGACGCCATCCGGGGGAGGGAGCGCCGGCTCACCCTCGCCACCGTCGAGCGGATGGGCAACTGGCCGGAGAACGCCGCCCTCGGCGCCCTCCGGGCCCGGCACCGGCGGCGTCACGGCGAGCTGGGCCGGCGGGCCCAGGCCTTCACCGAGGGCGGGTACTGCACGCTGTACGCCGAGGGGATGCGCCTGGCCGGCCGCGGGGGAGGCGACGACGTCATCGCCCACGCCTGTGCCCGTGTGTACGACGACGAGTGGGACCACATGCTGGCGGGCATCGCCGGCCTCGACGACATGGGCCTCGGCCTGGCCGACTGGTCGCTGCTCACCGAGCTGACCGTCGCCCAGATGAAGCTCCGCGTGCGGATGCGCAACGCCCAGTTCGGGCGACCGCTGTCCGATGCGCGGCTGCGGGCGATCGACGCCGGCGACATCCCGCCCCTCACCTTCGACTACGCCCGGGCGGGACTGCGTGCCCCGAAGACGACGACCGCTCCGCCGCCGTGATCCCTCGGTCGGCCGTCTCGGGCATCCGCTGGCCGGCCGTGCCGAGCGAGGCCGCCGCCCGCCTCCTCTCCGTCTACCACCAGTTGTCGGCGAGCCAGTGGCTCCCTCGGGCGGCCCTCGACCGTCTGCAGTTGTCCGCCCTCGACCGCCTCCTCGAACACGCCGTCGGCACCGTCCCCTACTACCGGGAGCGAGCGGCCTACGCCGACGCTGCCGCCGCCGCTCCTCTCACCTCCGAGAGCTGGCGGCGGCTGCCCGTGCTGACCCGGGCGGAGGTCCAGGAAGCGGGCGACTCCTTGCGCAGCCAGGGCATCCCCTCCGACCACCTGCCCCTGAACGAGACCGTGACCTCGGGGTCCACCGGCAGGCCGGTGCGGGCGACCACGACGGCGGTGACGCACCTGTTCTGGATGGCGCTCACCCTCCGGGAGCAGCTCTGGCACGGTCGCGACCTCTCGGCCACGCTGGCCGCCATCCGGACGCCTCCGGCCGGCGGCATCCCCGCCGGAGGGGTGCGGCTGGCGGGATGGGGGCCGGCCGTGGACCTCGTCTACCAGACGGGGCCGTGCGCCCTGTTCAGCGTGCAGCAGGACGTGGCCCGCCAGGCGGAGTGGCTGGCCGCCCTCGACCCCGAGTACCTGCTCACCCTTCCCTCCAACCTGGTCGCGCTGGCCCGACACTTCCAGGCGACGGGCGCCCGCCTGCCCAAGCTCCGCCAGGTCTGCAGCTACGGGGAGGCGCTGAGCGGGCGGGTGCGGGAGCTCTGTCGCCAGGTGTGGGGCGTCGAGCTGGTCGACATGTACAGCAGCCAGGAGGTGGGCTACCTCGCGTTGCAGTGCCCGGCCGTCGAGCAGTACCACGTACAGGCCGAGACCGTGCGGGTGGAGGTCCTCGACGAGGCCGGGGAGCCCTGCGCTCCCGGTGACATCGGCCGCGTCGTCGTCACCCCGCTGCACAACCTCGCCATGCCGTTCCTGCGCTACGAGCTCGGGGACTACGCCGAGGTGGGCGGCGCCTGCCCGTGCGGGCGCGGTCTTCCCGTCCTCACCCGCATCATGGGCCGGCAACGGAACATGCTGACCCTTCCCACCGGCGAACAGGTGTGGCCGCTGTTCGGCGCCCGCGAGTGGGCCCACATCGACGCCGTCCGCCAGCTGCAGCTCGTCCAGCGTGACCTCGAGAGCATCGAGGCGAGGGTCGTCGGGCCCCGGCCCCTGACCCCCGACGAGGAGTCGCAGATCACCGCCGTCCTCCACCAGCGGCTCTGCCACCCGTTCAAGGTGTCGTTCACCTACCTCGACCGCATCGACCGCGACCGCGGCCTCAAGTTCGAGGACTTCGTCTCCCTGGTGTGAAGGCAGGTTCCCGGCCAGGGCTAGGGTCCCTGGCCTGCGCAAGCTGCTCCTGCTCCTCCTCGTCGTCGCGCTGCTCGTCGCGGCCGACGTCGCCGCCCGCAGGGCGGTGGAGGCGCAGCTCGAGAGCAACATCCGCCGGGAGGTGCCGTCCGCCGACCGGGCGCGGGTGCACATCGACTCCCTCCCGTTCCTGGGGCGCCTGGCCTTCTCGGGCCGGGTGCGGGGGGTGCGGGCGTCGGTGGACGACGTGCGGGTCGAACGCCTGCGGTTCAGCCGGGTGAGCGTCGAGCTGCGCAACGTGAAGATCGACCGCAGCACGCTCGTCGCCGACCGCCGGGTCGACCTGCAGACCGTCGACCGGGGCTCGGCGATAGCCGAGCTCACCCAGGGGGCGCTGCGCGATGCCCTGGGCGGCCTGCCCGTCATCCTGGAGGAGGGGAGGATCGGTGTGACCGTCCGCGGCGTCGCCCTCACCGTCGAGGCCAGCATCCGCGACGGGGTCCTTCGCCTGTCAGCCGGGCGCCTCTCGATCCCCCCGATCAGGGTCCCCAGGCTGCCGCTGCTGCCGTGCGTCACCAACGCCGAGGTGGGGCCGGGGGTGCTGCGCCTCTCCTGCCGTGTGAACGAGGTGCCCCAGGAGCTCCTGCGGTCGGTCAACCGTGAGCTGTCGTCATAGGGCGCGTGCCCGCCGGGCGGAAGCACTCGTTGGCCACCCAGGCCCGGAAGCTCTCTCCGCCGACCATCTCGACGAGGGGTGCCACCTGGCTGGCGTGGGCACGAAGGGCAGCGACCTTGCGGTCGAGGAGGTCGTCGGCGAGCACCAGGTCGATGGCGACCTCGTTCACCGAGACCCTCGGGGGAAGCCCGGGCGGGAACATCTGGAGAGCCCGGTGCAGGTCGTCGAAGCGGTCGCACCATGGGGCCGTCTTGGTGGCGTAGAGGAGCCGGGGAGCGATCGCCGGCTCGCTGTGCCGCACGGCGGACGTCACCCACGACGACACCCTGCGGTGGTCGAGATGGCCGGTCATGCCGTCGGGCCCGAAGGTGAGCACGGTGTCGGGTCGGACTTCGGCGACGATCACGGCGAGGCGGCCGACGGCCTCGCCGAACGGCACCTCCGCACACCCGCCGTCGGGGTAGCCGAGCTGGCGGTGC
>DASZJY010000347.1:0-2260 GCA_035947635.1 Acidimicrobiales bacterium
GCCCGGTCGACGACGAGGGTGTTCACGGTGGGCATGTCGATGCCCGACTCGATGATCGTGGTGCAGACGAGGACGTCGTACCCGCCCTCCCAGAAGTCGAGGACGACCCGTTCGAGCTGGCCCTCGTCCATCTGGCCGTGGGCGACGGCGATGCGGGCTTCAGGGACCAGCTCCTTGAGCCGGGCCGCCACCCGGTCGATGTCGGCCACCCGGTTGTGCACGAAGAAGACCTGTCCCTCGCGCAGGAGCTCGCGGCGGACGGCCTCGCCCACCGGCCGCTCGTCGTACTCGCCGACATAGGTGAGGATCGGCTGGCGCTCGGGCGGGGCGGTGTTGAGGATCGTCAGGTCGCGGATGCCCGTGAGGCTCATCTCCAGCGTGCGGGGGATGGGCGTGGCGGTGAGGGTGAGGACGTCGACGTTGGTCCGTAGGCGCTTGATGGCCTCCTTGTGGGTGACGCCGAAGCGCTGCTCCTCGTCGACGACGAGCAGGCCGAGGTCGCGGAAGCGGACGTCGGTCGACAGGAGGCGGTGGGTGCCGATCACGACGTCGACCGAGCCGTCGGCCAGTCCGTCGACCACCCGCTTGGCCTGAGCCGGGGTGAGGAAGCGGGAGAGCACCTCGACCCGCACCGGGTAGCCGGCAAAGCGCTCCGAGAACGTCTGGAAGTGCTGCTGGGCCAAAAGCGTGGTCGGCACGAGGACCGCCGTCTGCTTGCCGTCCTGGGCCGCCTTGAAGGCGGCCCGCACCGCGATCTCGGTCTTGCCGAAGCCGACGTCGCCGCACACGAGGCGGTCCATCGGCGTGTCCCGCTCCATGTCGGCCTTGACGTCGGCGATGGCCTTGGCCTGGTCGGGCGTCTCCTCGTAGGGGAACGCCTCCTCCAGCTCGCCCTGCCAGGGCGTGTCGGAGGGGAAGGCGTGGCCCGGCGTCGCGATGCGCGCCCGGTACAGGGCGACCAGCTCCTCGGCGATCTCCCGGACCGCGGCCTTGACCCGGGCCTTGGTGCGTTGCCATTCGGCGCCGCCCAGCCGGCTGACCGCGGGGGTGTCGCCGCCGGTGTAGTGACGCACGGCGTCGATCTGGTCGGACGGGACGTAGAGCTTGTCGCCGCCCCGGTACTCGAGCAGGAGGTAGTCCCGTTCGGCCCCGCCGATGGCGCGCTTGACCATGCCGCCGTAGCGGGCCACGCCGTGCTGATGATGCACGACGTAGTCGCCGGGCTGGAGGTCGTCGAAGAAGGCCTGGGCATCCGTGCGCCGGGGGCGCGGGCGGCGGTGGGGTCGGCGGCGGCCGGTGACGTCGCTCTCCACGAGGACGGCCAGGTGAAGCTCGGGGAGGACGAACCCCCGCTCGAGGGGCTGCACCTCGACCCAGCCCGTGCCGGCGCCGTCTCTCGGCCGGGTGGGCGGCGCCTGTCCGTCCTCGACCACCGGCAGCGAGATGCCCTGCTCGGCCAGGAGACCGGCCAGGCGGGCGGCTGAGCCCTTGCCGTCGGCGGCCACGACCACGGTGAACCTGCGTTGGACGAGGTCGGCCACCTGGCGGCCCAGCCGCTCGGGGTCGCCCAGCACCGGGTCCCAGCCGGTGGCCTGCACGGCGGGCGTGTCGGGGCTGTCGGCGGCGGGGACGACCGTCCACACCGGCGCCCGGGTGTGGGCGAGCAGGCGGTCGAACGGCAGGTGGAGGCGGGGGAAGCCCCGCTCGGCCGAGGCTCCCCACGTCTGGGCGAGGGTGGCGGCCAGGGCGGCCTCCTCGTCGGCCAGCTCGCCGGCCCGGTCGCGCATGCGGCGGGGCTCGACGAGGAGAACCTGGGCGTCGGGCCCGAGCAGGTCGACGATGGTGTGCTCTTCGTCGACGAGCCAGGGCAGCCACGACTCCATGCCGTCGAAGGTGAGCCCCTCGGCCAGGCGCTCCCACTGGTCACGGCCCCACGGCTCGGCCCGGACGAGCTCGGCCGCCCGGGCCCGCACCTCGTCGGTGGGCAGCACCTCGCGGCACGGGAAGATCTCGGCGCAGTCGAGCGGGTCGGTGGCCCGCTGGTCGGTGACGGAGAACTCGGTGAGGCGGTCGACCTCGTCGCCCCAGAGGTCGATGCGGACCGGTACGTCGGCAGTGGACGGGAAGACGTCGACGATCGAGCCCCGCACGGCCACCTCACCCCGGTGCTCGACCTGGTACTCGCGCCGGTACCCGAACGAGACGAGCTGCTCGACCAGCTTGGCCGGGTCGAGCTGATCGCCCGGGCGGACGGCGATGG
>DASZJY010000348.1:0-1509 GCA_035947635.1 Acidimicrobiales bacterium
GCTGGGGTGTCGAGCGGGAGGTGCTCTTCGGGCTTGTGCTCGGTCACAGATGTAAGTCTAACGCTCATATGCTATAGAATTTGGGAGCGGCGAGCCGATACCTGCGAGGAGCCCCTGTGACCATCACCGACCTGACCGACCGCCTCGACCCGAAGGCCGGCCAGCGCCCGGCGCTGCGGGTGGTGCGGGGTGGCGCCGAGATCGACCTGGAAGCGGCCGAGCGCGCCGTGTCCGACCTGCTGCTGGCCCTCGGCCAGGACCCCACGGCGGAGCACACGAGGGAGACGCCCCGCCGGATGGCGGCCGCCTACGCCGAGCTGCTCACCCCGAGGGAGTTCACCGTCACCACGTTCGCCAACGACGAGCGGTACGACGAGCTCGTCCTGGCCGGGAGATCGCCTTCCACTCCCTCTGCCAGCACCACATGCTCCCCTTCAAGGGCGTGGCCCACGTGGGCTACCTGCCCGGCGAGCGCATCCTCGGGCTCTCCAAGCTGGCGCGGGTGGTCGAGCTGTTCGCCCGGGGCCTGCAGGTGCAGGAGCGGCTCACCAAGCAGGTGGCGGACTGGCTGCAGGAGGCGCTGGAGCCCAAGGGCGTCGGCGTCGTCCTGGAAGCCGAGCACCTGTGCATGTCGCTCCGGGGCGCGCAGGCCAGCGGTTCCCGCACGGTGACGTCGGCCCTGCACGGGGTGCTGCGGGAGGACCCCCGCTCCCGGTCCGAGTTCTTCGCGCTGGCGGGCGGCCGCTCCTGACGGCGCCTCAGGCGGCACGGGGTCGGGGGACCGCCCGCCCGCCGTGCCGGTCGCCGGCAGCGACGAGGTCGTCGAGAGCCGCCTCGTAGTACGCCGTGAACCTGGCGAGCGCCTCGTCACCGAGCAGGGGATGACGGACCCGGAAGGCGAGGTGGAGCTCCTCGTCGACGGTGAGCGCCCCGACGGCCAGCCCCAGGGGCATCCGCGCCGGCGGGGAGAACCACACATGGGCCGGGAAGCCGGCGTCGGGGCCGAAGTCGAGGTCGTGCTCGAGGCGGCCGAGGTTGGAGAGGAGCGTGGTGGGTACCCGTTGCCCATGAGCCGCCTGTCGCGCGATCCGTCGCCGGGCGGCCAGCGGCAGGATCCCGAGGCGGTCCAGCGCCTCGGCCACGGCGGCAGGAAGGCGTTCCTCCTTGATCGTGCGGGTGCGGCGACGGACGGCGTCGGCGGCCGCGGCGGCCGAGCGGCGGTGGCGGGGGAGGGTCGCCACGGGGAGCATGAAGGTGACGTTGGCGAAGCCCTCTCGCCACCGCCGGCGGGGCCGCAGGTTCACCGGCACCAGGACGCTCACGCGCCGGGCCGGGCTCCCGTGCTCGGCGTTCCACCTGGCCACGGTGAGATGGAGGGCGGCCACGAGGAGGTCGTTCACGGTGGTCCCGTTCGCCGCCCGGGCCTTCAGCGCCCGGGTGCGGGCCGCGTCCACCCCCGCGAGGTGGAGGGCGTAGCCGGCGGCGTCGCGCCCACCGTGGGGGGCGATG
>DASZJY010000349.1:0-2458 GCA_035947635.1 Acidimicrobiales bacterium
GTGGAAGAACAGGAACAGGGCGGCTGGGAGCACCGAGGCCATGCTGATGAACAGCCACAGGAGCACCAGAGCGAGGTCGAACTCGGGCGAGACGTCGGGCGCGGATCCTCGCACCTTGTCGCGCATGTACAGGATGGCGACGGCGGGGGCGCCGAAGGCGAGCACCAGCCCGAGAAAGATGTTGAACGACCGGCCCATGTTCCGCCAGGCGTCGGGGTGCCATCCGGCGCGCTGGGCGAACAAGGCGGTGACGAGAAGCCCGACGAGGGCGGCGATCCCGTTCGGACGGTTGTGGTCGACCATCCACCACGCACCGAGCGCGAGCGAGGCCAACAGCGAGTAGCCGCTGATGCAGGCGTAGACCGACACGCGGGAGCGCTCTCCCCCCGGCTGGTCTCCCCGCCGATCGACCCGGACGAGCCGCTGCGCAAGCCACTCGTCGACCCGGTACCGCTCGAGGTCCTCGGCCGCCAACACCCGCTCGCCGAAGGGCGGGATGATGAACCCCGAGTCACGGGCGTCTCGCTCGGCGATCTCGATGCGCCGGGCGGTGAGGTTGCGGACGGTGACCTCGGCCGCCCCCGCCTCCTCCCTCCTCGTCATCGAGCCGCCTCCCGATCTCGGCAACGCCGTTCACCCTACGACGTCACCGCCGCCGACCGGTGGGCGTCGGCGGCGCGCTCGTCGCCGACGTCGCCGTCACCCGACGGCGTCCGCCGGATGCGACGCACCATGGCGACGGTGATCACCACGGCGGCAGTGGCAGCGAACAGCGGCGCCACTACCTCGTAGAGATCCCCCTGGAGGCGGGCGACCCCGGCGCTCCGCGGGTCGGGCCCCTGCACCGGCGGCCGGGCGGTCGCCAGGTGGAGGAGGGCAGCGTGGGCCAGGGCCATCCAGGCCACCCGCCAGCGCCACAAGAGGACGAGCACGGGCAGTCCCCACACCAGGTACCAGGGCACGACATAGGTGCCGAGCAGGAGGTAGGCCACCACCGACCCACCGACCACGAGAACCAGCCCCTGTTCGCGAGGGCGGCGCGCCGCGAGCAGGAAGGTCAGGGCGGCGGCCGCGACCGTCGCCCCCCATGCCAGCAGCCGCAACCCGGCTTCCGAGTCGATCCGGCGGTGGGCCCACGCCCACACCGATCCTCCGGTGACACGCGCCTGGGCGTCCCCCAGGGCAGCGAGCACGTCGGGGGCTCCGGCGGCGACGACGCCCGCCAGACCCACCGCGGCGGCGGTCCCGGCGAGGACGGCGGCAGAGCGGCGCCCGCAACGGGCCCACACCCAGACGGCCAGCGCGGCCAGGGGGAGGACGGCCCCCACCTTCACCAGGGCGCCGGCGGCAAGGGCGGCGCCCGCCCACGCCGGGCGGCGGGCGGCGGCCAGCAGCACCCCTCCCAGCAGCGCGAGTCCCACCAAGGCGTCGTTGTGGGCGCCGTTCACGACGCTCACCACCACCACCGGATTGACGCCGATGAGCGCCAGTGCGACCGGGTCGCGCGTGCGGCGGTCGACGAGGACCAGGCACGCCGCCACTGCGACCGCGGCCAGCCCTTGGAAGAACAGGCGCGCCAGGGTGGCGGAACGTCCGGCACCGGCCATCCCTGCGGAGGAGATGGCGGTGAACAGCGGGCCGTACACCGAGGGCGAGTCGATCCAGAATCGCGACACCCGCTGCCCGATCGGATCGGTCTGGTACTCGGCCGGGGTGTGGCGGTAGGGGTTGGCCCGGTACTCGCTCACCATCCGGCCGTACATGGCGTAGGACCACACGTCGGCCGACTGGGCGGGCGGCGTCACCACCGCGACGACCAGGAGCGCCCCGCTCACGCCGAGCACGAGCCTCCGGGTGAGGCATCGGCGCCGGCGCTCGGCCGCGACCAGCACGGCCAGGGCGGCGAACCCGAGCACGAGCAGCGCCAAGTTCGGTCCCACTGCCGACTCGGGCCCGCGTAGGAGCACGGCGACAACGGTCACCGCAGCCACCGCCAGCCCCCCTCGGCTCACCACGCTCCCGGTCCTCGCTTCGCCCGCGGGAGGCTACAAGCCGGTCCCACGTACAACTCAGCCGAGGATCGACCCGGTGCCGCACTCCCGGATGCCGTAGGCGTCGGCCTTGGCGGCCGCCGCCGTCCCCAGCACGACCAGCTCGTCGGCGATCGCTGCCTGCTGGCGCCCGTTCCTCGCCCGCATGGCGCCGGTCAGCTCGCGGCCCTTGACGTTGAGCTTGGCCCTGGCGTCGATGAGCTCGGCGACGGCGGCCTCGTCGCCCGGCGGCACGGCGAGGGCCCCGAGCTCGTCCACCACCCGCTCCTCGATGGCGAGCACGGCGTCGAGGTAGCCGGCGAGCGCCGCCTGATTGCGGGGCTCACGGAGGTCGCCCTGCTGGTCGGCGGCCTCCTTGCAGAGACCCTCGGCCCTCGCCACGAAGGCGGCCTTGACGATGCCCTTGG
>DASZJY010000350.1:0-3393 GCA_035947635.1 Acidimicrobiales bacterium
AGTGGTCCTCCGCCGACGCGACGACCTCTCCGCCCCGCGGGGCCGCCTGGGCCTCGGCGTCCACTACGACCCTGAGGCGTTCGGGCGCTTCTCCGAGGCCATCGCCCGCTACATAGGCACTGCCCGGTTCCTGGTCATCCAGACCGTCGTCGTCATCGTCTGGATCACGCTGAACGCCACCGTGCCGGCGCTGCGGTTCGACCGCTACCCGTTCATCCTCCTCACGCTGGCCCTCTCGCTGCAGGCGGCCTACGCCGCGCCCCTGATCCTGTTGGCCCAGAACCGCCAGGACCAGCGCGACCGGGCCGAGGCCGAGCGCGACCGCATGATCACCGCCCGGACGCAGGCCGACGCCGAGTTCCTCGCCCGGGAGATCGCCTCGGTGCGCCTGGCCCTCGCCGGCATGCCCACCGCCGACGACCTCAGCGAGGCGGTCGAGCGCCTCACCGACACCATCGAGCGGTTGGCGGGAGACCGCCTGGCCGGGCCCGAGCCGTCTGCCGCCGGCACCGCCCGCGAGCCAACCGGGAGCTGAGGGAAGAAGGTCCCCGCGACCACTTTCCCGATGAGTTGGGCCAGATGGTCGCCCCGCGACCACGTGGCCGATCAGTTCGGCCAGATGGTCCGTCAGGGCCGCTTGGCGGCGATCAATTCGGTGTGTCGCGCCGGAGCGACCTGTGGCCAGTGTTGCGCGTGTGCCTGATGTTGCTAATGTGGCTCCCCGCGTCTTGTCCGAGACAGTGGGGGTCGTGGCGTGCGGAGAACGAGATCCTGGCGAGGACGGCTGCTTCTGGCGGCAGGGACGGTGGCGGCAGTGGCCGTCGGGCCGGCCGGGGGCGCGGCCGCCGAGGGCGTGCTGGTCCAGCCGGGGGACACGTTGTCCGGGCTGGCCTGGCGCCTCGGCGTCGCCCAGGGATCGCTGGCGGCGACCAACGGCATCGCCAACCCCGACATCATCCTGGCCGGCCGGGTCCTCCAGGTCCCCCCGGGGGCGCCGCTGACGGTACGGCCGTCGCCGGCCGGTCCGAGCTCCTACCGGGTCCAGCGCGGCGACACCCTCTGGGTCGTCGCCTCGAAGCTGGGGGTGTCGTCCCGGCAGCTGGCCGAGGCCAACAACCTGCGCGATCCCGACCACATCGAGGCGGGCAAGGCCCTTGTCGTCCCCGCCCGCGCCGCAGGGACGAGCTCCAGGCCCGTGAGCGGCCCCACACCGACGTCACGCTGGCGCTGTCCCGTCCCCGGCGCCCGCTTCGTGAACGACTACAACTACGTCAAGCCCAACGGCCAGCGCCACGCCGGCGTCGACCTCTTCGCCCCCCGGGGGACGCCGGTGGTCGCTCCGGTGTCGGGTGTCGTGGCAGCGGTGAACAACCGCCTCGGGGGCAAGGCGTTCAACCTGGCCGGCGACGACGGCAACCGCTACTACGGCGCCCACCTCGACCGCCACGGCCGTAGCGGCCGGGTGGCGGCGGGGACGGTGATCGGCTACGTCGGCAACACCGGCGACGCCAGAGGCGGCCCCACCCACCTGCACCTGCAGTTCCATCCCAAAGGCGGCGCCGACGCCAGCCCCTACCACCTGCTGACCGTCAGCTGTTAGGGCTCGATGCGGACCAGGTAGGTCCGCACCTCGGCCGGTGTGGTGTCCCACGGGCGGCCGAAGGTGCAGCGCACGGTCGCCACCCCCTCGTGCCGGGCCATGAGGTTCACCCGGTGGCGGGGTGGGTCGGTGGTGGGGTCGTACCGTTCCTGCACGACCGAGAGGAGCCCCCGGGACGCCTCGACGCGCCAGACGTGCCCGGGCCGGGGTGGCATCGGGAGCCGCAGCTCGAACCCTGCCCCTGGCCGCACCCGCAGTGTCTTGGTCGGGTGCTCGACGGGACCGGTGGCCGCTGCCGCCCCCGTCTCCCCTCCCGCCTCGTCCGCCTCCGGTCGGCGAGCGCCCACCGGGCGGCGCTCACGGGCGGGGTCATAGCCGGGCGGGGGAGGGCATGGCCGCTCGGCCACCCAGATCCAGCCGTCGCGCTCCTCGACGCGGTAGGTGGGCAGGTAGGCGGGCTTGAGCTTCCAGAGGTTCTCCGGCCGGGTGTCCCTCGAAGGAACGACGTTCTCGCCCGTCCGGGGGTCGTAGAGGTAGAGGTGGTGGGGACAGCGGAGCTTGTCGTCGAAGAAGCTGGCCTCCATCAGGTCGGTCCCTTGGTGTGGGCAGCGCGTGCCGAAGGCCACCACCTCGCCGTCGGTGAGGCGGCAGAGGATCATCTCACTGTCACCGACGCGTAGCTTGCGCAACTCCGGCTGCTGGGGCGTGCCCGCGGGACATTCCTCGCTGGGGAGCGCCCTGACGAGGTCGGCGTCTGCCGGCTCCGGTGCCAACGCCGGGCAGCCTACCGATCCACCCCCTAGCCTGGGCCTCCGGCCCCGCCGACAGAGCCCATGAGCGTCCTCCGTCCCCGGTCCCAGAACCGTCGCCGTCGCCGGGGACGCCTCCTCGGCGCCCGTGTCCGCCTGCCCGGGCTGCTGCTCCTCCTCGCCCTCGCCTACGGCACGGTCGGCTACCAGGTGATCGAGGGCTTCAGCTTCCTCGACGCCCTGTACATGACCGTCACCACCCTGACGACGATCGGGTTCGGAGAGATCGAGCCGCTCAGCTCCACGGGGCGGATCTTCACCATCACCCTGGTGGCGTTCGGGGTCGTCGTGGTCTTCGATCTCATCGCCCAGTTCACCACCCTCCTGGCCAGCGGCCGGCTCAGCCGGTCCTTCGAGAGGAGAGCCATGCAGCGCGAGATCTCGCGATTGAGCGACCACTTCGTCATCTGCGCTTTCGGCCGGGTCGGGCGGGCGGCCACCCGGGAGCTGGTGCGCAACAGCGCCGAGGTGGTGGTGGTCGAGGTTCAGGAGTCGCTCGAGGACCTGCTGGTCGAGGCCGACGTCCCCTACCTGATCGGCGATCCCAGCGAGGAGTCGGTGCTGGAGCAGGCGGGGATCCGCCGGGCGCGGGGGCTGCTGTGTGCAGTGGACTCCGACGTCGTCAACGTCTACATCACCCTCAGCGCCCGCGCCCTCAACCCCGACCTGTTCATCATCGCCCGGGCGTCGCGTCCGGAGTCGGTGGAGAAGCTGCGCCGGGCCGGCGCCGACCGGGTGGTGTCGCCGTACGCGGTGAGCGGGGTGCGCATGGCGTCGCAGGCCCTGCAGCCGGCGATGCTCGAGTTCGTGGACATGGTGAGCGTGGCACCGGAGCTGCGCATCGAGGAACTGGTCGTAGGGGCGGCGTCGGCGCTGGCGAGCCGGACGGTGCGCGACGTCTGCGCGCCCTACGACGGCGTGATGGTGCTCGCCGTGCGTGATGCCGGCGGCGAGCTCCTCATCCCGCCCAAGGCCGACACCGTC
>DASZJY010000351.1:0-2760 GCA_035947635.1 Acidimicrobiales bacterium
ACCGGGCCCTCCAGGGCCAGTACGCCCCCGGCTCGACGTTCAAGCTCGTCAGCGGGCTGGCAGCGATGCAGAAGGGGCTCATCTCCGCGCGCGACACCCTCGTCGACAACGGCTCGATCCAGGTGGGCAACCCGCCCAGGACCTTCCGGAACGCCCGCGGCCAGGTCAACGGCCGCATCAACGTGGCCCAGGCGCTCACCGTGTCGAGCGACGTCTTCTTCTACGAGATGGGCAAGAACCTCTGGGAAGGTCGGCGCTTCGGTCCTGTCGCCATGCAGGAGGTCGCCCGGGACCTGGGTATGGGCGTCCGCACCGGCGTCGAGCTGCCCTTCGAGGCCGAAGGGCGGATCCCCACGCCGGACAGCAGGAGGAGGGCGCACGAGGCCAACCCCCAGGCCTTCCCAACCCGGGACTGGTTCACGGGCGACAACATGAACCTGGCGGTGGGCCAGGGCGAGGTCGTGGTCACCCCGCTGCAGCTGGCTACCGCCTACGCCACCTTCGCCAACGGCGGCACGGTCTACGCCCCGAGGGTGGCCGGCGCCGTCATCGACGCCGACCGCCAGACAGTGCGCCACATCCCCGCGCGCGAGGTGCGCCGGATCGACCTGCCCCCGGCGATCCGGCTGCCGCTCCTGGAGGGCTTCAAGGGCGTCGTCAGCGACCCCGACGGCACCGCTTTCGGAGCCTTCGCCGGCTTCCCGCTGGCCCGGTTCCCCGTCGCCGGGAAGACGGGCACCGCCGAGGTCTTCGGGAAGCAGGACTCGGCCCTGTTCTCGGCCTTCGCCCCCGCCGACTCCCCCCAGTACGTCGTCACCGTGGTGATGGAGGAGTCGGGGTTCGGCGCCGCCGCCGCCGCCCCCGTCGCCCGCCGGGTCCTCGAGGGCCTTGCCGGCGGGGCCCCACAGCCAGTCGCCCGGGGTACGGGGCTCGACTGATGAAGCCGACCCGGGCCGCTGCCACCCCCTGGCGCCACATCGACGTGCTCCTCGTCGCCGCCGTCGTCGCCATCAGCGCCCTGAGCCTGGTGATGATCTACTCGGCGACCCGCAACGAGCAGGCCGTCACCGCTTTGGGTGGCAGCTACTACCTCAAGCGCCAGGCCATCTTCCTCGCCATCGGGTTGGCGGCGATGATCCTGGTGGCGGCGATCGACTACCGCTCGTTCCACGACGCCGCCCCCGTCCTGTACGTCGTCACCGTCGCCATCCTGCTGCTGGTGCTCTCCCCGGTGGGATCCGCTTCGAGAGGGTCGCACGCGTGGTTCCAGCTCGGCAACTACCAGTTCGAGCCCTCGGAGTTCGCCAAGGTGGCTCTCGTCGTCTGCATGAGCGCCTACATCGCCACCCACCGGGGCGAGCTCGACGGCCCCCGGGTCGGGGCGCTCCTCGGGCTCGTCGGCGTCCCGATGTTCCTGATCTACCTGCAGCCCGACCTGGGCACCGACATGATCTTCGGCGGCATCTTCCTGGCCATGCTCCTGGTCGGCGGGGCGAGGCTGCGGCACCTGGCCGTCCTCGGCCTGCTGTGCGCCGTCGCCGTGGCCGCCGTCCTGCATTTCGAGGTGCTCGAGCGCTACCAGGTCGAGCGGCTGGCCGCCTTCCTCGATCCCGAGAACGACCCTCAGCGGACCGCCTACAACCTCCGTCAGTCCCAGATCGCCATCGCCGCCGGGGGCCTCGGCGGTCGGGGGGTGTTCCAGGGGTCGCAGACCAACCTGTCGTTCGTCCCCGAGCAGCACACCGACTTCATCTTCACCGCCGTCGGCGAGGAGCTGGGCTTCGTCGGTGCGGCCAGCCTGCTCGCCCTGTTCGCGCTCGTCGTATGGCGGACCTGGCGAACAGGGATGGTGGCCCGAGACCGTTTCGGGACCCTGCTCTGCGTAGGCGTCCTGGCCATGTTCGTCTTCCAGATCTTCGAGAACGTGGGGATGACGATGGGCATCACGCCCATCGCCGGCATCCCCCTGCCGTTCATGTCCTACGGCGGGTCCTCGACGGTCGCCTCCTTCATGGCCCTGGGCCTCGTCCTCAACGTCCACATGCACAGGTACTCGTGAGCCTGCCGGGCGCCGCCTCAGCCCTCAGCGGGTATCCACAGGCTCAGGGCTATAGTTGGCCTACCTCATGAGCTCCCTGTGGCCGCGGATCCGGCCGCTCCTGGCCCTGGTGGCCCGGCTCGGCCGCTCACTCGGGGGCGAGCACGCCGCTCCGGCAACGCCACCCCCCCAGGCCCTCCGCGTCCCTGACTCCGAGCCGGTCTCCGGGCCAGACCTCAGGCGTCCCACGGTGGCGCCCCCGGCCCTGGTCGCACCACAGTCACCGATCGAGCGCGACGGCGCGCGGGGGAGCATCCATCCCCCCGCCGGCGACGGACGCGCGGCACGCCGTCGGGCGTGCACCGCCAGAAGGGAACTCCCCGATGACCGAACCCACCGGCGCGCCTGCGGGCGAGCCACGGCCTCCCGCGCCCGGTCCTGCTTCCGGGCAACCGGTCGCTCCTCCCGCCGACGCTCGGGGCGCAGCCGGTCCTGACGCCGCCCGCCCGGCGGAGGAGGCCGGCGCCACCGACGATCAGGGCGTCGCTCGTGCGGGGCGCCCTCGAAGGCGAGGATCGCGCGGCCGTGGGGGCCGAGCTCCTGCCGATGTTGGCGCCGCCGACGCCGCTCCCGACGCGACACCGACGACCGGCTCCGCCCTGGAAGCCGCTGGCACCTCCGCCTCATCTGTCTCCCAACCCCACGTAACCGATGCCACAGCC
>DASZJY010000352.1:0-1596 GCA_035947635.1 Acidimicrobiales bacterium
GATGGCGGCGCCGGCATGCCAACATGAGCGCGTGAGCCGGGACGAGGCGGCGGCGGTGAACACCAACGACGACAGTCCCAGAGAGGCCTGTGGCGTCTTCGGCGTCTACGCCCCCGGCCAGCCCGTCGCCAACCTGACGTATCTGGGCCTCTACGCCCTGCAGCACCGCGGCCAGGAGTCGGCGGGGATGGCGGTCAGCGACGGCGACAGCATCACCGTGGTCAAGGACATGGGCCTTGTCACCAACGTCTTCAACGAGCGCAACCTGGCGCCGTTGCAGGGCCACCTGGCCGTCGGCCACACCCGCTACTCCACCACCGGGGCGAGCAACTGGCGCAATGCCCAGCCCATCTACCGGGCCACCGGCGACGCCCAGTTCGTCCTCGGCCACAACGGGAACCTCGTCAACACCACGGAGCTGTTGGCCGAGACCGGCGTGCTGCCCGGCACGGTGAGCAGCGACAGCGAGGTCGTGGCCCAGCTGCTGCACGAGGCCATCGTCGCCGACGGCGTCGGCGCCCGCAGCGACGGTCGCGACCTCGAGCGGGCACTGCTCGCTGTCCTCCCCCAGCTGCAGGGGGCCTTCTCGTTCGTGCTCATGGACGAGGGCCACGTGATCGGCGTGCGCGATCCCAACGGCTTCCGGCCTCTGTCGCTGGGGCGGCTCGACTCCGGCTGGGTGATGGCCTCGGAGACCACTGCCCTCGACATCGTCGGCGCCCACTTCGTCCGCGAGGTCGAGCCGGGCGAGATGGTGGTGATCGACGCCACCGGCACCCGCTCGCTCCACCCGTTCCCCACCGAGCGCATCGACCCCAAGCTCTGCCTCTTCGAGTTCGTCTACTTCGCCCGCCCCGACAGCCAGCTCTATGGGCAGACCGTCCACAGCGCCCGCCAGCGCATGGGGGAGTTGCTGGCCAACCAGGCCCCGCTGCCAGCGGATCGCATGTCGGAAGCAGGGGGCGCCCGCCGGGAGGCGATGGTCATGCCCGTCCCCGAGTCGGGAATCCCGGCCGCCGAGGGGTACGCCCGGCGCAGCGGCATCCCCTTCGGCCACGGCCTGGTCAAGAACCGTTACATCGGACGCACCTTCATCGTCCCCAGCCAGGACAAGCGCAGCCAGGGCGTGCGCATGAAGCTCAACCCGATCAAGGACAACATCGCCGGCAAGCGCCTGGTCGTCGTCGACGACTCGATCGTGCGGGGGACGACGACGCGGGCGATGGTGGCCATGCTCCGGGAGGCGGGAGCGGCCGAGGTCCACCTCCGCATCTCGTCGCCCCCATACCGCTGGCCGTGCTTCTACGGGATGGACACGGGCACGCGGGGCGAGCTGCTCGCCGCCGATCTCACCGTCTCCGAGGTGCGCGACTACCTGGGTTGCGACACCCTCGCCTACCTCGAGCTCGACCGTCTCATCGCCGCCACCGGCGCGGCGGGGTCGGGCTTCTGCACCGCCTGTCTCACCGGCACGTACCCGGTCGAGGTGCCCGTCGCCCTGCGACCACCGCCCGCCGAAGCCGGCCCCGTCCAAGTCGAGGTCCTGGAGGTCGACCCCGCCCACCCCTGTGGGTGAGACCTACGCCGGCGCCGGCG
>DASZJY010000353.1:0-2554 GCA_035947635.1 Acidimicrobiales bacterium
GCTTCGCCTGGGCGACGGCGGCCTTGCCCCGGAGCGCCAGCGCCTCGTCCGTGCCGATCGTCTCCAAGCGGCGGTCGACCTCAGTGTCGACCCGGCTGACGAAGAAGGAGGCGACACTGTGGACCCTGGAAAGGTCGCCCTCGCAGGCCTCGAGGCCCGACAGGTAGGCCTCGATCACCTCGGCGTAGCGGTCGAGGGAGAAGATCAAGGTGACGTTCACGCTGCGGCCGGCGGCGATCACCCGCTCCACGGCGGGGACGCCCTCGGCGGTGCCCGGGATCTTCACGAGCAGGTTGGGCCGGTTGATGCGCTCGTGCAGGCGGAGGGCGTCGGTGACGCTCGCCTCGGTGTCGGCGGCCAGGGCGGGGGAGAGCTCGAGGGAGACGAAGCCGTCGCCGCCGTCGCTGATGTCGTAGAGCGGCCGCAAGAGCTCGAGGGCCCGGGAGACGTCGGACGTGGTCAGGTCCCAGTAGGCGTCTTCGACCGTCTCATGGCGCTGGACCAACGACTCGAACTGCTCGTCGTAGTCGGCCCCGCTGCTGATGGCCTTCTGGAAGATCGTCGGGTTCGACGTGATCCCCCGGATGCCCCGCTCGATGAGGCGCTCGAGCTCGCCACTCGTGAGCGAGTTGCGCCGGAGGTTGTCCAGCCAGGGACTCTGCCCGCACTCGGCGTAGAGGCGCTGAAGCTTCGTCAAGGGGGCCCCCTCTCTGCCGGCCAAGGTCATCCTAGGTGCCCGTCTCGCGTCGGGCGAGCGGGCCGTCAGTTCTTGGAAAGCAGCACGACGGACGCGGTGAAGCCGTGCAGGAAGTTGCGCCCGCCGACGGGCCCGATCTCGCCGGCGCAGAACATGCCGGCGAGGGGCGCCCCGGCCAGCTCCTCGTTGACCACGCCGGCGTCGTGGTCGGGCGTGCCGAACAGTCGCACGCCCCGGCCGTTGCAGGTGAAGAGCAGGGCGGCGTCGGCCGAGCGGCCGCCCACCAGGTGCCGGAGGTCCTCGTCGGCCGAGTGGGCGTCGCGCACCTGGAACTGGGCGGTCGACCCCACGTCGACCACGTCGCCTACGGCGATGGCGCCGATGTTGGGGTCAGCGCCGACGACGGTGCGCACGAGGAAGTCGCCCCGCTCGAAGTCGGCCTTGCCCTCGTCGATCACCCGTCCGAGCTGCACCAGCTCCGACATCAGCCGCCGGTCGTCCTCCGAGAGGGTGCCGGCGACCTCCTGGAGGCGCTCGAGGGCGGGCCGCCCGGCCAGCTCGTAGACGATGTTGGACTCCGCCTTGGTGACGACGAAGGGCGCGCCCACCGGCCGGCACCCCTGGGACACCACGGTCACCACCCGGACGGCAGGGCCGAGGAAGGCGGCGACCGCCCCGTTCGTGACCACCCGGTCGTCGATGACGAGGCGGTTGCCTCCTGGCGCGTTGGCCGCCGACGCCAGGCCGCCGACCACGGGCAGGCCGGGGCGGTCCTCGGCCAGACGGTCGAGGACGGTGTCGGCCGGGAAGGAGAAGGGGTCGGCCAAGAGCAGCATGGCGGTGACGTCGTCGGGGACGACCTCGGGCCACCCGGTGACGGTTTGGCCGTCGGGCGTGCGCGAGACAGCGAGGTGGAACGGCGTCACGGGACCCGTACGCCCCGCCCACAGCGAGACGGCGGGCTCCCGTTCGACCTCCTTGCCGCCCCCGATGACCGAGATGGCCGCACACCCGAGGAGGGCGCCGGGTCGCAGGGTCGCCCGCACCGTCCTCGCCAGGTCGGCCAGGGCGTCGAGGTGGGGCGGGGTCACGAAGAGCAGGGCGAGGTCGGGAGGCTGGTCGGCCGCTCCGGGAAGGGCCTCCAGAACCTGGCCCACGGCCTCGCCGACGGCGGTGGCGGCGTCGGGGTGCTGTGACAGGCCGGCGGCGAAGCCCTCCGTCGACACGCTCATCCCGCCGGCAGGAGGGTCAGGGGCACGGCGAGCTCGGGCCCGTCGTCGAGGCGGCAGCGCGCCTCGATAGTGCCGTAGTCCTCGTAGGTGAGGTCGCCCTTGACGAGGAGGCGGCCGAACTTGCCGGGCACGACGCTGGCCGGTTGCACGTTGCGGGCGATCTGGGTGCCGGCGCCGTCGACGAACTCCACCTCGAGCGTGCCGCTCCCGCTCTCCTCGGGGCGGCACCGCACCAGCACGACGAGGTGGGGCGAGATGGTGACCGGCGGCGGCGAGGGGGCGGCCAGGGAGAACATGACCCCGGTGAGGTCGATGCGGGTCGCGGGGCCTGGTGCCTGCCGCTGGCCGATGCCCTCCACGAAGAGGGCGGCGAGGATGTCCATGCCTCCGACGGTACTCCCGCCACTGCCGCAGCCGAGCGGGGCGCGCCGTTGGTCGGCGCCCCGACGCGGCCGTAGGATGGGTCGCGAACGAGCGAACCGCGACCCGCCGCAACGGCCGGCGAAGAGAGGCAGCGCCCCATGACAGACGGGACCAACGACCACGAGCGGTGGCAGGAGATCGGCCAGCAGCTGCGGGTGGACTCCGTGCGCTGCTCGGGCCATGCGAGCTCGGGCCACCCCAC
>DASZJY010000354.1:0-5986 GCA_035947635.1 Acidimicrobiales bacterium
ATCGAGATCCACGCCCGCGAGGTGATCAAGACGCGCAAGCGCGTCGACGAGATCTACGCCAAGCACACCGGGCAGACGGAGGAGCGCGTCCGGGCGGACATGGAGCGCGACCGCTTCTTCACCGCCGATCAGTCCGCGGAGTACGGGCTGATCGACCGGGTCATCCACTCGCACTGATCGGGTGCTCGATCGCCCCCAGGCGCTCGATCTCGATCCGCACCACGTCGCCGTCGCGCAGGAACTGCGGGGGGTCCATCGCCATCCCGACGCCCTCGGGCGTGCCGGTGAGGATGATGTCCCCCGGCTCGAGCGTGCAGGTCTCCGAGATGAAGTCCACGAGCTGCTGCGGCCCGAAGATGAGGTCGTCACCGCCGAGCCCGTAGATCTTGTCGTGGCCGCCCAGCCCCAGGATGACATCGGCGTCGGGGGTCCCCGTCAGCACGTCGTTCCCCGGAGTGCCTACGATGGTCGGCGTCACCTGATGGCAGGTCTCGTGGAGCGCTCCCGCTGGGGTGGCCGTCGCAAGGGGTGTGACCACGATCGCGGCCACGACAAGAGCCCTCAAACCAGCCACGGCAGACTCGCCTTCACGCTGTCTCCTCTCCGCCAAGAGAACCGGGAGAGCATGGCACGGGCTAGAGAGCCAGGGCCGCCTCGAAGCACGGAGGGCAGAGCTCGCGGCCGTCCAGCCGGCGGATCCTCGTCTCCATCGTCGCCTCACCACAGGCTTGGCAGACGACCGACGGGAAGACGCGGGCGCTCGGGGGAACGCTGACCTGCACCTCTCGCACGTCGTAGAGCCGGTCGAGCGGAGCGGCGAGGACGCGCCCCGAGCGCTCTTGCTGGATCTCCCAGAAGCGTCGGTGGTCCTCGGGCGTGGCGGCGCCGGTGCTCACCTTGGTGAACACCGCCTCCCACTCCGGGTCGTCACCGCCCACCGGGTCCGGTCGGCCGCTCACCCTGATCGCCTTGCCGTCCGAGCGGCGGAGGAACGTGTACACGTTCTTGCCGTGGTCGCGGTGCAGCAGGTTCCCCTTCCCGAACGTGCATCCGGTGAGGAACTGCACGGCGTCGACGCCGCACATGTCGGTCTCCACGATGGCGACCACCTCCTCGTCCTGGGAGTGGGGGCCGATCTCGGCCAGGGCCACCTCGGCGGCCCGCACTCCGAGAGACAGGCCCGGGCACATGTGCCCATGGAAGGCCACCACCCGCTCGAGGGTCTCGGCGTCAACGGTCATGTCGTCCTCCTCAGATCGGTCAGCCAAGAGGCCGGGTCCCCTCGTTAAGCATGTCGACGAACTTCGCGATGCGGCGCGCACGCGTGTCGGGCCGCTTGGCGTCCTGCACCTGGTAGATGATCACCAACCGGTTCTGCCGGTTCAGCGTGGCGAAGAACTCGGCGGCGGCCGGGTTCTCGTCGAGCGCCCTCTGGAGGTCGGCGGGAACGCTGGCGACGCTGGGAGGGTCGTAGGCGGCGTCCCAGCGACCGTCGGCCCGGGCCCGCTCGATCTCCCGGAGGCCGGCCGGCTGCATGCGGCCGTCCCGGATGAGCTGCTCAGCCTTGCCGCGGTTGATCTTCGACCACTTGCTCCGCGGTCGGCGGGGGGTGAACCGCTGGACGAACCACTGGTCGTCGAACCGGTTCCGCTGGCCGTCGATCCAGCCGTAGCAGAGGGCACTCTCGAGGGCCTCGGGGTGCGTCACCGTCGGGATCCCCGACGCCTTCTTGGCCATCTTGACCCACACGCCGTCCGAGGTGGCGTGGTGCTCGGCGAGCCACGCCTCCCACGCCGCCTGCGAGTCGAAGCCGATGACCGGGTCGGTCAGGGGGCGTCCCATCTCGGTCAGTGTGGCGGGCCGCGCCCTCGTCGACAACGCCACCGCCTGTACCCCCTACACCTCCGCGACGACCGCCCTCCGTCGTTGTGTCGCCAGCAGCAACAGCGCGGCGACGACCAACGTGGCGCCGAATGCAACCCTCGGTGTTATCGACTCGTCGAGCACGATGGCGGCGAGGACCAGCGTGGCGACGGGCTCGACCATCATCGCGATCGATGCCCGTGCCGAGCCGATGAGGCCCAGCGCCCGGTACAGCAGGACATAGGCGATCGCCGTCGCGAACCCGAGCGCGAGGAGCTCGGGCGTCGCCCGCAGAGGCACCGTGCTGGTCGTGACGGCCGAGGCGCCCAGGAGGGCGGCGCTGGCGCCGATCGCCGTCCAGACGGCTCCGGCATAGGGGTCGACATCTCTCGTGACCCGCTGCGCCACCGGGAGGTAGGCGGCCACGACGAGGGCGGCAGCCAGAGCGAACCAGAGGCCGGTCGAACCGCCGTCGGGAAGGCTGAAGACGGTGACGACCCCGGCCGAGCCCAGCACCAGCGCCAACACCGTACGAACGGAGATCGCTTCCAGGCCGAGCGCGAATCCCACCAACGTCGTCCAGGCGGGATAGCTGTAGAAGACGAGCCCCACGACCGCCGCCGGAGCCCGCTCGAGGGCGGCGAAGAACAGGAGGGCCTCGAACGCCAGTGCGACCATCCCGAGCGAGACCAGCGTGTTGGCGGTGGGGCGGGGGATCCGGAGGTTCCTCCGGGTCCCCAGCCCGAACAACACGAGGAGCAACGTGGCGACGACGAACCGGCCGGTGAGGAGCGGGAGCGCCGACGCCCCCTTGGAGTAACCGAGCTTGGCGAAGATCGCCACCGTCGCGAAGGCGACCCCTGAGGCGGTGCCGAGCGCGACCCCGACCGCCTGGTTGTCCGGGGCCGCCCACCCTTTCGGCGTCACCTGGTCACACGAACAAGTAGCGGGTGGCGTCCACGGTCAGGTCCGTCCAAGCCAGGACCCGCTCCGGTGACAGCGCCCACACGCCTCCCAGGTACGCCTCGATCGGTGGCGCGTACCCGTACTTGGCCGTCGACGCCGCCACCAGCCCCTCGGCCAGCTGCCGGGACGGTGTCTCGATCCGGCAGCTCCCGTCGACGATCACCGCCGCGCCGCCGCCGTCGAGGTGGACCGTCGCATGCGGGTTGGCGAGGAGGTTCCGGTGCTTGACGGTGCTGGGGCTTCCCCCGAAGTACCACCGGGCGTCGACCCACAAGCCGTCCAGGGGCACGACGTGGGGCCGACCGTCGGGCCGCACCGTGGCCAGCCAGTAGTAGCGCGCCTGCTCCAAGCGCTTCTCGACGGCATCCCACTCCAGCAGCCGCGACGGCCTGCCGTACTCGGGGGGGATGGGAAGCTGCTCGGACCGAGGGACGATCGCCACCCCGTCAGTCTGACCGAGGCGGTACTCCTGGTCAGGCTCTACGGGTGGGAGATGTTCCTGTCCTCGAGGGTCTCGATCTCGGCGTTCGTGGTCGAGCCCGCCACGAGCGTCTCCCCGTCGACGACGACGGTACCGGTGGCCACGGCGTCGCGCTGGCGGCCCGTGAAGTGGCCGGTGAAGCCGGGGAACGTCGTCGTGTTGCTCGTCGTCTCCAGCTCTCCCGTGCCTTCCCAGCTCATGTCGACGGTGACCGTCCTGCCATCCTCCGTGGTGATCGTCCCTTCGACGCTGGCGGTCTGCAAGGAAGGCGAGAACTCGAAATCGGCGGGGCCGGAACCGCGGTCGGTGAAGAACGTGCCGTCACAGTCGAACCCGCGGAGCAACACGGTCAGGAAGTCGCAGTCGAGCGTGCTCTCCCCCGACTCGGACTCTTCCTCGTGCCCGCCGATCACGGTGACCCGGACCGGAACGGTTGAGCCGTCAGGACATTGCCGGCTGACGGTGTAGTTGGCCGTGGCTTCGGCCTCGAAGCGGTGAAACGTCTCGACGGCCGCACTGGCCGAGCCGGGCATGGCGAGCACGCCCAGCAGTGCCAGCACCCACACACGCGGCCGCCGCACCAGACCCGTAGCCACCCTCAACACCGACCGACTCCACCGCGCACGCCCGTCTGCGTCATGGCTCCTCCTCCGTGGGCTGAGAGCTTCCGAGTGAGTACGTGCGAGCCCGCTGTTGAGATTTCGTGCACCCGGGGCCACCTCGCCCGGACGCTAGGGTCACGGCGGTAACGCCACGCAAGCTCGCGCAACGCTGTGCCATTCCGCTCCCTGGAAAGGGCAACGTGCAGTCCGACTCGAGAGAGGCAGCAAATGAGAAGAGCAGCTCCGTTCTTCGCACTGGTCATGAGCGTGTCGTTCGCCGTCATGGCGCCGACCGCCGCGAATGCGGCCACGGCCAGCGGAACCATCGTCCTGGAAGGGCTCACCCTCGCCGGCACTCAGTTCGGGACGCCGAGCGGGCAGCCGACCACCGTGCCCACCGATCCGCTGGCGATCCCCGTCAGCCCCGGTGACCACTTCCTGTACTCGACGATCACGTGTGCCAGCCCGTTCCCGCCGTGGAACAGCTTCGGGCTGCACTTCACGCCCGACTATCCGGGGATCGCCGACCCTGCGTCGGTCCGGCACGAGTTCGAGGGAACCGTGACCTACGCCTCCGGCAACCGGGGGACCATCCGGGGGACGATCACGTCGTACCTCTGTGAGGGCGGCGTGCGGACCGACCAGATCGTCGTGTCCTACCAGGCGGCGTTCGCACCGACCTCGGCCCGGTCCGTCCCATTGCTGGGCGGCGGACCGGTTCCCACTACCGGCGGTCTGGTGTTCCGCGGCGGCGCCCACATCGTCGGCGGAACCGGCCGGTTCGCGGACCTCCGGGGCGGCGGCACGCTGATGGGCCAGTTCACGTGCCTGGCGTCGACGCTCCAGAGGAACGGTGCCCAGAGCTGCGCCGACTTGGGCGCGTTCTCGGAGGTGCCCTTCCAGCTGCGGGGCCGGTTCGTCGACCCCACCGTATAAGCACCTCGGGGGTACTTGACGGTCGAACATTTGTCGAGAGCTCGCCCTCACCGCCACCTACACCCATCCCACCGGCGAGCGCCTGGACCCCTCCCGCGTATGGTTCCGCCCGCCCCTGGACGCCCCCCCGCCGCCGCTCGCCTGCGCCGATAACTGAGGGCGTCAGCGTTGTACCGAGTCCACGACCTCCAGGCGCACGCGCTTGTTGCCCTTGCCCTTGGACTCGGTCTTCACGACGCGCACGCGTCCGACCTCGTCGGTGGAGCGGACGTGGAGGCCGCCGTCGGCCTGCTTGTCGAGGCCGACGATGTCGATGACGCGGATGGGGTCGACGCCCTCGGGGATGAGGTTGACCTTGGTGCGGATGAGGTCAGCGTCGGAGAAGGCCTTGGAGCGGGGCAGCCACGCCACCTCGACGGGGCGGGCCGCCTCCAGCTCGACGTTGACCAACTCCTCGACCGTCTGGCCGAACCCCTCGGGCATGGGGTCGAACTCGAAGTCCATGCGGGCGCTCAACGGCTCCATGTTCCCGCCCGTCACGGGGACGCCCCAGCGGTTCCAGATCACGCCGCACAGCACGTGAAGGGCGGTGTGGGTCCGCATCAAGGCGTGGCGGCGGTCCCAGTCGATCTCGCCGGCGATCTCCTCGCCCACGCCGGGAGGCGGCCCGTCGAGGGTGTGCCACACACGGTCGCCTTCCTTGCGGACGCCGACCACCCGGGCCTCGCCGAGCGTGCCGGTGTCGTGGGGCTGTCCCCCACCGGTCGGGTAGAAGGCGGTCCGGTCGAGGGCGACCTGGGTCTCCTCCCGCACGTCGACGACCCGTGCCGTGAACGATTGCAGGTAGGCGTCGTCCAGGTACAGCTGCTGCGTCGCGGGCATCTGCGGAGGCTACGTGGCCGCCAGGCGACCAAGGAAGTTGTCTTCCACCACGGCCGCGGAGAAGGCCAGCCCGGCAGCGGCGCCGGCCAGGTCGGCCGTCGCCTGGCGCCGCCGGATGTCGGACAAGGCCAGCAGGTCGACGAGCTCTCCCGGCGCCCACCGCAACAGGGCAGCGCACTGGAACAGGGCGCCGGCTCGGGTGCGGCGCTGGCTCACCCCGACGATCTTGGCGTCGCCCGGAGAGGCCCCGGCCGCC
>DASZJY010000355.1:0-1844 GCA_035947635.1 Acidimicrobiales bacterium
CGGCCGGCGCACAGACTCCGTTGTGGCTCCGCGTAGCGCGTCTGGTGGGATCGCTAGGGAACAGCGCGTCGCTGGAGGTCCCGCCGGAGGCCACGACGACCAGCGGCTGCCGGTTACCAAGCCGGACCACGTCCTCGGCGCTGGCGGGCCCGTGGAACACCCGTCCACCACGCTCCTCGTAGTCCTCGAGCAGGCGGGCCAGGTAGAGGCGGAAGTCGACGAAGCTGGCGGGCCGCCGGAGATCGCCGCGGAAGGCGAGGGGACCTCGCCGCCGATGTCGACGTAGACGCACGAGGTCTCGAAACCCGGGAGGGGCCAGTGGTCACTGCCGAAGGCGCGCTCCCGTGCCCGGGTGTGCTCGAATCGACATACCAGGTTCGACAAGCGGCCGGCGCGCAGCTGGTCAGGCGTCCGCTCGGCGTAGACCGTCGTCTCGACGCCGGCACGCTGAAGAGTGAGGGCGAGGTGGAGCCCCGAGATCCCCGTCCCGACGATGGCGATGCTGTCCATGAACCCCCCTTGTCGCAGGTGGGTTCAGCATGCGGACAAGTGGGCGGGACGACATGGGTGGCCAGCACGCATTCGGGCCGTACCAGTACCTAGGCTCAGGGTGCTGCGATGGGTACGGAGCTTCTCGAGCGGGAGCCACAACTCGACGTCTTGACCCGCTGGTGGTCGGAGGCGGTGGCTGGGGCCGGTCGGTTGGTCTTCGTCGCCGGCGAGGCCGGAGTGGGCAAGACGAGCCTCGTTCGGCGGTTCTGCGAAGAGCTCCCCGCGGCGCCGCGGGTGCTCGTCGGCACGTGCGAGCCGCTGGGCACGCCCACCCCGCTGGGCCCGGTCCTGGACATGGCGGGGGCGCTGCCTCCCCGGTTCGAGGAGATCCTCTCCGGCGGTGGCGATCCGGTGGTCGTACGGCGAGCCTTCCTGGACGAGATCGGCGGCATGACTGCCACCCTCGTGGTGGTCGAGGATGCCCACTGGGCCGACGAGGCGACGCTCGACCTGCTTCGCCACGTCGGCCGCCGGCTGGGCGGCCGCCGCTGCATGGTCGTGGTCACCTACCGGGAGGACGAAGTCGGGCGGCAGCACCCCCTCCGGGTCGTGATGGGTGACCTGGCCACGCTGGCCGAGGTGAAGCGGCTGCAGCTACGGCCGCTCTCGGTAGCGGCCGTAGCCCAGTTGACCGAAGGCTTGGAGGTCGACGCCGAGCAGCTGCACCGGCAGACGGGTGGCAACCCCTTCTTCGTGACAGAGGTGCTCGCGGCGGGCGACGTCCCCGGAAGCGTTCGAGACGCCGTGCTAGCCCGGGCGTCCCGGTTGGGACCCAAGGCCCGGGAGGTCCTCGACGCGGCCGCATGTCTCGGTGCCCGGGCCACACCGGCGCTCGTCCAGGAAGTGTCCCGGCAGTGGCCAGCGGCAGTCGACGAGTGCCTGGAGTCGGGGATGCTCGTTCTCGACGGCGAGGAGGTCACGTTCCGCCACGAGCTCGCCCGCCTGGCCGTTGAGGGCGGCGTGCCACCTGGGCGGCGAACCGCCTACCACGCTCGGGCCCTAGATGCCTTACGAGAGCTCCCGGGGGTCGACCCGGCCCGGCTCGCCGATCACGCCGAGCGGGCGGGCGACCGGGCAGCGTTGTTCCGCTATGCGTGTGCCGCCGCCGAGCGGGCGACGCGGCTGGCCTCTCACCGGGAGGCGGCCGCCCACTACGCGCGGGCCTTGGACGTCGCTGACGACCAGCCGGACGACGTTCGGGCCGCGCTGCTAGAGGCCCGCTCCCACGAGTGCTACTTGAGCCACGACATCGGCGGGTCCCACGAGGCCGCGCAGGAAGCTCGGCAGCTGTG
>DASZJY010000356.1:0-3479 GCA_035947635.1 Acidimicrobiales bacterium
CGACGGGCGACAGCCCGGGCACAGCGCTGGCATGACGCTGGCCGAGGCGGCCCGGCTGATGCTCGACCTGGGTGCGACCGAGGCCATCAACCTCGACGGCGGCGGCTCGACGACCTTCGTCGTCCGCGGCCGGGTCTCGAACCGGCCGAGCGAGCCCCCGGGCGAGCGGCCCGTGCCCTCGGCTCTGGTTGTCCTCCCCGTCAGCCGGTGACCGGCGGGCCCAGGACCTCGGCGTCGGGTACCTGCTGGCGGCGCCGGAGCCGACGTCGGTCGGCGAGGGCGTGGGGCAGCAGGCCGGCGAAGGCGCCCATGGCGGTGGCCCGACGCCTCACCGTCTCCCACGATGGGCGTCGCCCGTGGGTGAGGGGATGGAACACGTCGCGGCGGGCGTAGGACGCGGTGACGAGCACGTGGCGGGCGGCGGCACCGAGGGCGAGGCGAGCGGGGGCGTTGCGGGTGAGGGTGAGGAGGCGGTTGCGCTCGGAGTAGTGGTGGTGCAGGCGGGAGCCCTCGACCGTCGACGCCGAGTGCACGTGGCGCACGGGCGGCCCCGGCACGTACAGGTAGCGCCAGCCCTGAGCCCGCCCCCGCCAGGACAGGTCGAAGTCCTCGTAGTAGAGGAAGTAGCGGTCGTCGAAGGTGCCCACCGCGTCGAGGTAACGGCGGGAGAGCACGACGGCGGCGCCGCACCAGGCGAAGACCTCCTCGGGCTCGTCGTACTGGCCCTCGTCGCGCTCGAGGAACCCGCGGTCGGCGCCGTAGCCCCCGTCGACCAGCACCGAGCCCACGTTGTTGATCACGTCAAAGGCCTCACCTCCGAGGGCGACGTCGTACCAGGCCGGCTCCGGCCCGACCCGGTGCTCGGTGCGCTGGTCGTCCGACGTCAGCACGACGCTCCTCTCCCGGTCGCTGGAGAGGCGCAGGGAACAGGAGGGGAGCGAGCGGTCGGGGCGGGCCGGCACCCGCAGCAGGGCATTGCCGTCCGTCCGCTGGAGGGGGGTCCCGTCGTCACCGTGCTCGACGCCCCAGAAGCCACTCACGAACTGGGCCCGGCGGGTGACGTCCGCCCCGTCGATGCGGGCGCCGCTCACGGAAACCCCCAACGGCCGCCGGTCGCCCAACCCGCGCTCGGCGGTCTCCGAAGTGACGACCACGTCGACGAAGGCGTCGGCGAGGAGGATCTTGGGGCAGGCGGCGCCCAGGCCGGGGTCGGCCTCCAGGGCGGCGACGAGCGGTCCGAGCCAACCGGGCTCGACGGTGGCGTCGTTGTTGAGCAGGGCCACGTGGTCGACGGGACCGAGGCTGCGGATGCCCAGGTTGCACCCGCCCGCGAAGCCCAGGTTCGTCCCGGCGGCGACCACCCGCACCCTCTCGATGTCCTTGGCCCGCTCGGCCACGCCGTCGGACGGGTCGTTGTCGACGAGGACGACCTCGAGCGACTCCTCCGGCCAGTCCGAGCGCAGCACCGTCTCCAGGCACCGGAGGGTGATGTCGCCTCCGGCGTAGTTGAGCACGACGACGCCGACGCGCGGCCGCCGTGCCGGTTCGGCCGCCTGGGACGGGCGCTCCGCGCTCAGCGCAGTCGGCGCCGAAGCCGGCCCCACGCCTTGGCTGCGAGCAGGGCGGGCCCACCCTCTCGGAGGTGTTCGAGGCCGGTCCGTGCGTCGGCGCGCCACCCGCGTGCCCGGGGAGCGGGACCGAGGTCTCGCCGCAGGCGGGCGGCGATGTCGGGGTCGAGGAGGTCGGGGGCCCGCCGGGGGCGGCGGCAGAACTCGACGAGGGGTCGCAGCACCTGGGACCACGCCAGCTCGGGCAGGACGTCGGTGGCGTTCTCCCGGCACGTCTTGCGGAAGCCCTCGTCGTCGATGATGCGGAACAGGGCCTCCTCCAGGGCGTCGACGTCGCCGGGTGGGACGGTGAGGCCGATGCCCCGCGACGCCACCAGGTCGGCCAGCACGTCTCCTTCCGTCGACACCACCGGCAACGACGCCCAGAGGTAGTCGAGGATCCGCGTGCGCGAGGACAGGGCGGTCTCCAGGTGGGCCAGGTGGGTGCTCACCCCCAGGTCGGCCTCGAGCAGGTGGTTCTGGCGGTCGTCGTAGGGGACCCAGCCCTCGTTGAAGAACACGTGCGAGCCGGTGAGCCCGAGCTCGTCGGCCAGGTCCCGGGTCGCCACCGCCATGCGCATCTCGGGGATGTCGGGGTTGGGGTGGCGCATGCCCATGAAGAGCAGGCGGACGCCCGGTTGGCGGCGGCGGAGGCGGTCGACGGCGCGGACGAGGGTGAGGGGGTCGAACCAGTTGTAGACCCCGCCACCCCACAGGATCAGCGTGTCGTCGGGGCCGATCCCGGCCACGACCCCCTTGACCGCCGGGCGGGTGTGGACGGGCGGCTCGTCGGGGACGCCGAAGGGCACCACCGCGATCAGCGACTCGAGGGTGGGGTCGTCGTCGTAGGTGCGGGGGTTGACCCGTCCCAGGGCGGCCAGCTGGCCCAGCCAGAAGTCGCGCTGGCGGTCGTTGGCGCACAGGAGGAAGTCAGCCCGCACGAGCTGCTCGTTGAGCACCTCGGTGGCGCCCCTGACCGCCCTGCGCCGGGCCGCCTCGCCCTCGTCCCGGCCCTGCTCCAGCTGCTCGAGGTGCAGCGGGTCGTAGATGTCGGCGACCAGCACCTTCTCCGACTCCAACAGGAACGCCCGCCCGGTGACGACCCAGCCCTGGAACACGAGGACGTCGCACCAGCGCTCGACCTCGGCCAGGCCGCCGTCGTCGACCGAGCGGACAGCGAAGTCGGGATGCGACACCGACGCCAGCGAGGTCGTCACCAGCTGCACGTCGTGCTCGGCGGCCAGGGCGCGGGCGATCTGCCACGCTCGGATCCCCGGTCCCGCCATCTGGGCGGTGAGGGCGTCGCAGGTTGCGACCGCGATCCTGGTCACAGCTCCTCGGCCAGCTTGGGCTCGAGGCGGCGGAAGAGGAGCGCGCCCGCGACGAAGGCGACGACGGCCGCTCCGACGAGGTACAGGAGGTCGCCGAGCGGTGGAAACCTCAGGTCGTAGAGGCAGTCCCGGTAGGCCTCCACGAAGCGAACCATCGGGTTGAGACCGTACAAGGTGCGTACGGGCAGCTCCCAGCCCAGAAGGACCGCCTCCCGGGGTACGAGCTTCAACGGGTACACGATCGGCGTGGCGTAGAACCAGAACTGGAGGAGGAGCCCGACCAGGTGCTCGGCGTCGCGGAAGTAGACGTTGAGCACCGACAGGCCCAGGCCCAGGCCGGTGACGAACAGGGACTGGATGAGCACGAGCAGCACCACCGGCCCGAGCCAGGGCACGACGAAGTTCCCGGCGATCACCAGGACCACCGAGAGCACCGCCACCTCGATCAGCAGCGACACCACCCACGAGGCGACGTTGGAGACGACCAGCACCTCGCGGGGGAAGTACACCTTCTTGATCAGGTTGGCGTTGCCGATCATCG
>DASZJY010000357.1:0-2567 GCA_035947635.1 Acidimicrobiales bacterium
GAGAGGTTGACCTCGAGGGGGACGGACAGCTCGATGGCCCCTCGCATGGCGTCGAGGGTGAGCGATGCGACCGCCTCGACCTCGCCGGGGGGGACCTCGAGGATGACCTCGTCGTGCACCTGTAGCACCAGGCGGCTGCGGTGCCCCGACTGCTCGAGCGACCGGTCGAGGCGCACGAGGGCGACCTTGAAGATGTCCGCAGCCAGGCCCTGGATGCCGGCGTTCATGGCCTGGCGCTCCCCCGCCTGGCGGAGCCGGTAGTTGGTCGACGAGAGCTCGGGGATCTGGCGGCGGCGGCCGAAAAGCGTCTCGGTGTACCCGCGGTCGCGGGCCTCGGCCACCGTGTGCTCCATGTACGACCGCACGCTGGGGAAGGCCTCGAAGTACGCGTCGAGGATGGCGGCGGCCTCCTCGGTGGGGATGCCCAGGCGCTGCCCGAGCCCGTACGCCTCCATCCCGTAGGCCAGCCCGTAGGAGACCATCTTGGCCTTCGACCGCTGGCCGATCGTGACCTCCGACGGGTCGGCGGCGAAGATGCGGGCGGCCGTGGCGCGGTGGATGTCCTGCCCCGACGCGAACGCCTCGATCAGCCCCGGGTCCTGGGCCAGGTGGGCGATGACCCGCAGCTCGATCTGGTTGTAGTCGGCAACGAGGAAGCGGCAGCCCTCGGCGGGGATGAACGCCCTGCGGATCCGCCGGCCCTCCTCGGTGCGGATGGGGATGTTGTGGAGGTTGGGCCGGTCCGAGCTCAGGCGCCCGGTGCGGGCGACCGTCTGGTTGAACGTGGCGTGGATGCGGCCGTCCTCACCCACCTCGGCGAGCAGGCTCTCGCCGTAGGTCGACCGCAGCTTCTCGACCTCGCGGTACCGAAGGAGCGGCTCGATGATCTCGTGCTGCCCCCGAAGCTTCTCGAGGGAGGCGGCGTCGGTGGAGAACCCCGTCTTCGTCTTCTTCTGGGGCTGGAGGCCGAGCTTGTCGAACAGGATGTGGCGGAGCTGGGGGGTGGAGTTCACCTTGAACGGCTCGCCCGCCAGCTCCTGGATGCGGACCTCGAGCTCCCGGCCTTCGGCGACGAGGCCCTCGTACAGCTGGCGCAGCTGAGCCACGTCGACCCGCACCCCTGCCTTCTCCATCCGGGCCAGCACCCTCACCAGGGGGCGCTCGACGTTGTCGTAGAGGGAGCGCAGCGAACGGCTGTCGAGGGCCTCCCCCAGCCGAGGGGCGAGGCGGGCGACGGCCGCCGCCCGCCGCCCGGCGTCCTCGGACGGGTCGGTGCCGGCGCCGTCGAGGTCGAGCTGACCCGGAGGCGGGGCGTCGGCCGACCGCAGCTCCAGGCCCAGGTAGCGGAGGGCGAGGTCGTCCAGGACGTACTGGGACTCGGCCGGGTCGATCAGATAGGCGGCGACGGCCGTGTCGACGTCGAGGGTGTGGACGTCGACGTCGAGGCGGTCGAGGCCGCGGATCAGGGCCTTGGCATTGTGGGCGTTGAGGGGAGGACCGCCCTCTCCCAGCACCTTTGCGAACGTCGTTGTCACCGCATCTGCCGCCAAGACGTCGGCGGGTAACCACCAGCTAGTTTCGCCCCCGGGGGCCGGGTCCTGTCGCTCAGGGTCCCTCCCCGTGGGGCCCCTTCCCCACGGGGGCCCCTCCCTACGCGCCACCCGGCCCCCTCCTCCCTCTGCTATCGCCAGGCCGGTCAGTTGGCTTCTTCCTTCTTCGCCTTCCCATGCAGGTGCCACGCTCACGGGCGCTTCCAAGCTTCGTAGGAGCTCGGCCGCCTTCTCTGGGTCGTTGACCGGGACCACCTCGACGTCGAACGGTTGTGAATGCTGGGGTGCGGGTTGGTGGTCGCCGGTTGCTTCGATGAGGCGGTCGTAGAGGGTGCGGAACTCGAGGAAGCCGAACAGCGACCGGACCTCGTCCTGGTCCCACGGGCCCATCTTCAGCTCGTCGAGGGTGACGGGCAGGTCGAGGTCGCGGACGAGCGGAGTGGCCAGGGCATTCGCCCGCACCTGGGGTTCGGCCTCGGCGAGGCGCGCCCGCAGCTTGGGCGTGCACTCGTCGACGTGGGCGAACACGCCGTCGAGGTCGCCGTAGGTGTTGATGAGGCGGGCCGCCGTCTTCTCGCCCACTCCGGGCACGCCCGGCAGGTTGTCGGAGGGGTCGCCCCTGAGGGCGGCGTACTGCGGGTACAGCCGGGGATGGACACCGGTCCTGTCCACGATGCCGGCCTCGTCGTAGAGGACGTAGTCGCTGACGCCCCGGCGGTTGTACAGCACCCGCACGTAGGGGTCCTCGACCAGCTGGTAGGTGTCGCGGTCCCCGGTGACGACGATGACCTCGTCGCCCTTGTCACGTGCCCAGGTGGCCAGGGTGGCGATCACGTCGTCGGCCTCGTAGCCGGGAGCCTCGACGATCGGGATCCGCAGGGTCTCGACCACCTGGCGGACGAGCCCCATCTGCTGGCGGAGGATGTCAGGGGCCTCCGACCTCCCCGCCTTGTAGTCGGCGACGAGCTCGTGGCGGAACGTGGGCTCGGGGCGGTCGAAGGCGACGGCGATGGCGTC
>DASZJY010000358.1:0-6045 GCA_035947635.1 Acidimicrobiales bacterium
GGGCGAGGTTCTGCGCCCCCTCCCGGTAGCCGGGATCGTCGAGCAGGAGCCGGACCTCGCTCCGCACCGACTCGGCCGTCACCTCGCCGGGCAGCAGACGCCGCGCCGCCCCGGCGGCGACGAGGGCGTCGGCGTTGTGGAACTGGTTCGCCCCCTGCGGCAGGACGAGAAGGGGCAGGCCGTGGGCCAGGATCGGCAGGATGGCGGTCCCTCCCTGGTTCACAACCAGGTCGCAGTGGGGCAGTAGCAGCGACTGGGAGATGAAGCGCTCGACGTGGACGTTCGGCGGCTGGGGCCCGAGGGCGGCGGGGTCGTTGTCCGTGCCCACGGTGACGATGACGTTGACGTCCTGATCGCGAACGCCTTCGAGGATGGCGGCGAAGACGTCGAGGTTCTGGTTGAAGATCGTCCCGAGCGACACGTACAGCGTGGGGACCGGCGGCAGGTCGGCGACCCACCCGGGCAGGCGCTCGTCGGGGGCGGGCGCGATGTCCACGTTCTTCACCGGGTGGGCGACCTCGATGAGCGAGATCTCGGGCGACTGCAGGCTCGGGGGGCAGACGTCGAGGTAGAGGTAGGCGAACATCCCGCCGTGCGGCCCCAGGTCGACGCCCCAGCGGCCCCACACCGGCTGGAGCATCTCCGTCGCCAAACGGGCCATGCCCAACGGCCGCAGGATGCCGACGCTCTGGTCGGCCCAGGGGACCCCCGCCACCGCGGCGGCCACCGGCCCGGCGAACTCGGTCTCGTCGTGCACGACCAGGTCGGGCCCGAAGCGGCGGGCGATCTCCACCAGGTCGTCGACTCGCGACGGGGCGGCGACGCCGGCCAGCATCTTGGGAACGAACGTCTCGAACCGCTCCCGGCCGGGCAACCCGTCTTCGTCGGGAAAGCGCCGCTTCCCCTCGGCGACCTGCTCGGGCAGGCTCAACCCGGCCGGGAACGTCTCGAAGCCGGCGGCCTCGATGCGCGGGCAGAACGCCTCGGCCGTGGAGAAGGCCACATGGTGGCCGGCATCGGCGAGCGCCCGGGCCATGGCCATCATGGGGTTGAAGTGGCCGTGGCCGGGCAGGCAGGTGCAGAGGACCTTCATGCGACCGCCCCGGAGGAAGGGGCGGGAGAGGTCGCCGTGTACCGTGGGCCTCCGTCCCGTCGGCAGCTCGTCCGAAGGAGTTCCGCGTCATGGCCCGGTCGGCGCTGACTGTCCCCGACCTGCTGCGTGCCCGAGCGGTGGAGGCCCCCGACTCGGTGGCCCTGGTGGTGGACGGGGGCGACCGCCTGTCGTATGCCGACTGGGAGAGGAGATCGGACGCGGCCGCGCGCGGGCTTGTGGCTCACGGCGCTCGTCTCGGTGACCGCATCGCTCTCCTGTTCGACAACGCCCGGTGGACAGACTACGCGGTCGCCTATGTCGCGACCCTTCGGGCCGGCGGCGTGGCGGTGCCGCTCGGGCCCCGCTTCGCCGCCCCCGAGCTGGCCTCGATCCTCGAGCACTGCGGGGCCGCGGGCGTCGTGTGCCCTCCCGACCTCACCCCTGGGGCGTCGACCCGATGGGTCGCGTCCCCGGCCGAGCTCGAGGCGGCGGGCGAGCACACGGATGCTGGTGCGGTCGGCGCCCCCGTGCACCCCTCCGACCTGGCCGAGATCCTGTACACGTCGGGGACGACCGGGCGCCCGAAGGGCGTCGCCCTCACGCACGAGAACGTCCTCTTCCACGACCCCCCTCCGGAGCCCGAGGCCGCCGCCGGCGACTCCCGGGCGGCGTTCGTCCATTCCTTCCCGATCGGCACCAACGCAGGTCAGGAGGTGCTGCGCGTCCCCCTGCGAAGGGCCGATCGCACGGCCGTCGTGCTGCCCGTCTTCGAGCCCGACCGGTTCTGCGCGCTCGTCGTCGAGCACGGGGTGAGACGCCTCCAGCTGGTGCCCGCCATGGCCGAGATGATCCTCTCGTCGGGTGCCATCGACCGTCACGACCTCACGTCGGTCGAGCGGGTGATCCTGTCCTCCGCCCCCGCCCCGCCGGCGCTCATCGAGAGGATCGCCGCCGCCCTCCCCCGAGCCGAGGTCTGGAACACCTACGCGCTGACCGAGGCGGGGACGGCCCGCACGCTGATGATCTACGACGGCACCCGCCCGGGATCGGTGGGGCGGGGGGTCGGGGGCACGGAGGTGCGGGTGGTCGACGACGAGGGTCGGGACGTGCCGGTCGGCGAGACCGGCGAGGTCTGGCTCCGGCGCCCGGGCGCCCCCGTCCGCCACTACTACCGCGACCCGGAGGCGACCGCCGAGGGGTTTGCGGGCGACTGGGTGCGCACCGGCGACCTCGGCCACCTCGACGAGCAGGGCTACCTCTACCTGGACGATCGCAAGAAGGACCTCATCATCACCGGGGGCCTGAACGTGTCGTCCATCGAGGTCGAGGGTGTGCTCAGCGAGCACCCGGCGGTGGCCGAGGCGGCCGTGTTCGGGGTGCCGCACGACGTCCTCGGCCAGGATGTGGCCGCCGCCGTCGTGCTGCGCGCGCCGGCCGACGAGCGGGAGCTGCAGGCCTTCGTGCGCGACCGGCTCGCCGAGCACAAGACGCCCCACCGCATCTTCGTCGTCGACCGCCTCCCGCGCAACGCGTCGGGCAAGGTGCTGAAGCGGGAGCTGCGGGCGAGCCTGGGAGAGGGCGAGGCCGTCGGCCGCGAGCGCGAGGTGGTCGCCGCCCGCACGCCCGAGGAGGCGGCCGTCCTGTCGATCTGGGCCGAGGTCCTGCAGAAGGACGACGTCGGCGCGGACGACGACTTCTTCTCCCTCGGCGGGCACTCGCTCGCCGCCGCCCAGATCGTGGCCCGCCTGAACGACGCCCTGGGCGTCGACCTCCCCCCCGACGCCGTCTTCGAGGCACCCACCGTCGCCGAGCTGGCGGCGGCGACCATCGCCGCCCGGCGGCAGGCCGCCACCCGGCCGGTATGACCGACCACGGCGAGCCGCGCGCAGGTCCCGAGGAGGCATCGACCGCGCTGTCCCGCACGATGGCCGGTCAGGTGGCGGGCCTGGTCGACCACGACGTGCGCCTCTGCGGCTGGGTGGAGGCGGTCGTCGAAGACGGGGACGTCCCGCTCCTGGTGCTGCGAGACCCGACCGGGTTCGCGGTGCTGCGGCCTGACCCCGCCAACGACCGCCTCGTCGCCGAGGTCGCGGCTCTGCGCCGGGAGTCGGCCGTGGAGGCCGAGGGCCGAGTGGTCATCGCGGAACCGACGGTGGACATGCCGGCCGTAGGCAGTGCATCCACCGCCGGTTCGGAGCAGGTCGTCCTCCACCGGTTGTCGGTGGTGGGGCCAGCCGTCGCCGAGCTTCCCATCGACGACCGGACGCCCGTCGACCAGCGGCTCGACTGGCGCTTCATCGACCTCCGCCGGCCGAGGAACCGGCTGATCTTCGAGGTCCAGACGACGGTCGAGCACGCCATGCGCGAGGTGTGGCGGGCAGAGGGGTTCGTCGAGCTGCACTCGCCCAAGTTCCGGCCCACTCCGAACAAGTCGGGCTCGGAGCTGTTCACCGTCGAGTACTTCGGGCGCAAGGCTTATCTGGCCCAGTCGCCCCAGTTCTACAAGCAGATGGCCATGGCCAGCGGGCTCGACCGCATCTTCGAGATCGGCCCCGTGTTCCGCGCCAACCCTCTGGTGACCTCGCGCCACGACACCGAGTTCACGAGCGTCGACGTGGAGATGTCGTGGATCGAGTCCCACCACGACGTGATGGGCTTCGAGGAGCGGTGGCTCCGCCACGTCCTCGAGGTCGTGCGGGAAACCCACGGCGACGACATCGCCCGCTGGTTCGGCGCCGAGGTCACCGTGCCGGAGGTGCCGATCCCGCGGGTGCACATGGCCGACGCCCACAAGATCCTGGAGGCGGCCAGCCACCAGGTGACAGGGAAGAAGGAGGGCGACCTCGACGCCGAGGGCGAGCGCCTGGTGGCCCGCCACGTCATGCGGGAGCGGGGCCACGAGTTCGTGTTCGTCACCGATTACCCCGAATGGATCCGGCCCTACTACCACATGCGCTCGGCCGACGACCCCACCCGCACGCGCAGCTTCGACCTCCTCTGGAAGGGGCTAGAGGTCACCACCGGCGCACAGCGCGAGCACCGCCCCGACGTCCTCGCCGCCCAGGCCAGCGCCCGAGGCGTGCCCCTGGGGCCGATCGAGTTCTACCTCGACTTCTTCCGTTTCGGCTGCCCCCCGCACGGCGGCTTCGGGCTCGGCCTCACCCGGTTCCTCATGAGCCTGCTCGACGTCGACGACGTCCGGCAGGTGACGTACCTGCACCGGGGCCCCAACCGCATCAACCCGTGATGCAGAGCCCGGTGAAGACGTAGGCGTCGGCCACCACCACCCCCACCTCGAGGAGCGAGACGTCGGCCGCGGGCGACCGGAACCGCCCGTCCACTCGAGCCTCGGCCCGCGAGCCGTGCAGGTCGAGCTCGACCGTGACGTCGTCGAAGGCCAGTCGCCAGCCGGTTTGGGGGAACAGGCACTTGTACACGGACTCCTTCACGCTGTAGGCGATCTTGCTGCTGTGGGCGGCGAGGGGATGCGCCATCGAACCGGGAGGGCGGCGTTCGTCGGGCGTGAGCACGAGGCGCTCGACCTCCGGCGTCAACGGCGGATCGAGCTCCTCCATGTCGAATCCCAGCGCCCAGGCGTCGGCAGCCCGTGCTACGACCGCGCCCGACCAATCACCGGCGTGGGAGATGCTGCCGATCGCACCCGTCGGCCAGACCGGCTGGCGGCCCGGGCCGACGGGGATGGGGCCCCGGTCGAGCCCGATGGCACGCAGGGCGGCATGCGCGCACGCCCGCCCGCACAGGAACTCGCGCCGCCGGCGCTCGACGGCCCCGGCCACCGCCGCCCACTCCTCCTGGTGCGGGCTCTCGCACTCGTGGTCCGTCGGCGCCAGGACCCCGTGCACGAACCGAGGGAACAGCCGGGGCGCGACGTCGTCGAAGGATGCCACCGACGCATTTTCGGCCATGTGCCGGTGGCGCGGGCGATGGCGGCAGACGACGAGCACACCGGTTACGGTGGCGGCGCGCTCGTACGGGCGCGATTGGTCCTCCCCACCCCCGCCTGCCACCTGTGACCAATTGCCAGGGTCGCCGCCCGTGATGTCCTTGACACACCACCCGCACTGCGCCCGCCGCGAGGACCCACATGACTGATCACGGCGAGGCGCTGAGCCAGCCGGATCTCCACGACCGCGAAGGGGAGCCGGCGCCCCCCGCCGCCCCTGTGCCCCTTCTGCAGGTGACCGACCTCCGGGTGTGCTTCGGAGGGGAGGTCGAGGCCCTGCGGGGGGTGACGTTCTCCCTCGAGCCGGGCGAGTCCCTCGCCGTCGTGGGCGAGAGCGGGTCGGGCAAGTCGACGCTCGCCCTGTGCCTGGCCGGTCTGCTCCAGCCTCCCGAGGTGCGAGGCAGCGTACGGGTGGACGGCGTCGAGCTGATGGGGGCGTCCGAGGAGACCCTGCGCTCGGTGCGCTGGACGCGGGTGGCCCTTGGCATGCAGGGCTCGCCGTTCAACCCCGTGGTGACCGTTGGGGACCAGGTCGCCGAGCCGATGCGCGACCGTCTCGGCATGGGCGCCCGTGAGGCCCGCCGCCGCTCGGAGGAGCTCGCCCGCGAGGTGCTTCTCGACCCAGCCCTGCTCAACCGCTACGCGCACCAGCTCTCCGGTGGCCAGCGGCGGCGAGCCAGCCTGGCCATGGTCCTGTCGCTCGACCCTGCCCTGGTCGTGCTCGACGAGCCGACGGCCGGCCTCGACCCGACGACGCGCCACGACCTGGTCCAGCACATGTCCGAGCTGGCCCGGCGGAAGGGATTCGCGCTCGTCGTCATCTCCCACGACCTCCCCGACGCCGCCCAGCTCGCCCGCCGCACGGTGGTGCTGTACGCCGGGGAGACCATGGAGGAGGGGGAGACCTCCCGGGTGATCGGCGACCCCACCCACCCCTACAGCTGGGACCTCGTCAGCGCCTATCCGGTGATGACGACGACCAAGGACC
>DASZJY010000359.1:0-5070 GCA_035947635.1 Acidimicrobiales bacterium
GGCGTCTAGCAGGTTCCGGGCCGAGAGGTCGGCGAAGCCCTCGAGCCCCATCAACGCCTCGTAGGTCAGCGAGTAGATGTCGCCGGCGTCGTGCAACAGGCCGGCGGCGGTCAGCTGCATGACCCGCTTCTCGCCCAGGCCCTCGATGTCCATGGCACCCCGGCTGGCGAAGTGGATGATGCGCTGGTCGCGCTGCGCCGGGCAGTCGACGTTCACGCAGAAGGTGTCGCTTTCCCCCTCCACCCGCACCAGCGGCCCGCCGCAGGTCGGGCACGTGTCGGGGAACGTCCACGGCCGGAGCCCCGGAGCCCGCTTGGCCGGCACCGCGCCGACCACCTCGGGGATCACGTCGCCCGCCTTGCGGACGAAGACGGTGTCGCCCGGGCGCACGTCCTTCAGGCGCACCTGGTCCTCGTTGTGGAGGGTGGCCAGGCGCACGGTGGAGCCGCTCACCCGCACCGGCTCGAGCATCGCGAACGGGGTGGCCTTCCCGGTGCGGCCGATCGAGACCATGATGTCGGTGAGCGTCGTGGTCGCCTGCTCGGGCGGGAACTTGTAGGCGATCGCCCACCGCGGCGACTTCGAGGTCGCCCCCAGCTCCTCCCGCTGGGCGAGGCCGTCGACCTTGATCACGGCGCCGTCGATCTCGTAGTCGAGGTCGTGCCGGTGCTCGAGCCAGTGCCGGCAGAAGGAGTCGACCTCCTCGAGGGTGGACACACGCTGCACCTCGGGGTTCACGGGGAGGCCCGCCTCGGCGAGGAAGCCCAGGGTCTCGGAATGGCGCCGGAAGCGCGGTCCGCCGACGACCTCGCCCACCTGGTAGGCGAAGAAGGACAGCTCCCGGGACGCCGTGATCCTGGGGTCCTTCTGGCGGAGGGAGCCGGCGCCGGCGTTGCGGGGGTTGGCGAAGATGCGGTCGCCCGCCTCGGCCTGGCGCTGGTTGAGGGCCTCGAAGGCCGACAGCGGCATGTAGACCTCGCCCCTCACCTCGAGGACCTCGGGCGTCCGGTCGGCGGCAACGGCCAGGCGATCGGGCACGACGGTGATCGTGCGCACGTTCTCGGTGACGTCCTCGCCGGTGAGACCGTTGCCTCGCGTCGCCGCCCGCACGTAGCGCCCGTCCTCGTAGAGCAGGGAGATGGCGATGCCGTCGATCTTGAGCTCGCAGACGTAGTCGACGTCGCCGCTGATGTAGCGCTCCATGCGCTTGCCCCACGCCACCAGCTCCTCGAACGAGAAGACGTTGTCGAGGGACATCATCGGTACGCGGTGACGGACCTCGGCGAAGGCGGCGGAGACCGACCCGCCGATCCGCTGGGTGGGCGAGTCGGGCGTGACCAGCCCGGGGTTCGCCTCCTCGAGGGCGCGCAGCTCGTGCATGAACGCGTCGAACTCGGCGTCGGAGATCTCCGGGTCGTCGAGGTCGTAGTAGCGGTGGCTGTGGTACTCGATGAGCCGCCGCAGCTGCTCGGCCCGGGCCCGGACGTCGGTCGGCGCTGCCACGGGAATGAACTTACCGAAGCCCGGCGACGTGGGGGTCGGTGCCCACCACCGCCTTCCGGCACGCTCAGAGCGCGGTGTTCGACCCCTTTCCTGACCCAATGCGCCGAGGGGGGCGCGCCGTAGAGTGCGCCCCCGTGTACCGCCTGGCGCCCTGGCTGGTGCGGGCCCTGTGGGCGGCCCTGCCCTTCACCGTCGGGCCGTCGCTCGCCGACGCCGTCGCCGGTGCCAGCGGGCCGGTGCGGGTCGTGACCTCGACCGGGCTGTGGCTGGGATGGTCGGCGGGGATGCTGGCCAGCGCCGCGCCCCACCCCGTCGCCCTCACCGTCCTGCGGGCGCTGGCCCCGGCCGTGGGCGTGGCGACGGTGGCAGCGGCGCTCGGTGGCCACCCGTCGACGCTCGCCGCCGGCTGGGGCGCCGTCGTCGTGGCATGGGTCTTCGCGCCCGCCATCGGCGCCCACTGCGTCAACGGCCCCGCCTACCCCAACGAGCGCCGGTTCCCGTTACGGGCCCCCGGTCCGCTCCTCGCCGGACCGCTGGCCGTGGCCTGGGCGCTGACCGTCGCCGGGGCGGCGAGCGGGCCGTTGCTGCTCGCCGCCCGCCAGTGGGTGGCGGGGTCCGTCTGCCTGGTCCTCGGGCTCCCCGTCGCCGTCGTCCTCGGGCGCGCCATGCACAACCTTTCGCGGCGGTGGGTGGTGTTCGTCCCCGCCGGGATCGTGCTCCACGACCCGCTCACCCTCCTCGACCCGGTGCTCTTCCGGCGCCAGCTGATCGCCCGCCTGCAACCGGCCACCGGGACCACCGGCACCGGCGGCGCCGCCGGCGACGTCCTCGACCTCACCCAGGCGGCCCCCGGGCTGTCCCTCGAGATGCTGCTCACCGAGCCGGTCCCGGTCGGCGTCGTGCGGCCCGGTCGCCGGGAGGGGCGGTCGACGACCGCCACCCGCCTGTGGTTCACCCCCACCCGCCCCGGGGCCGTCCTCGAGGAGGCCGGGAACCGCCGGATCCGGCTCGGGTGACCCGACGGCGCGGGCCGCCAGCCACGTCGTCACCGGCACCGAGGCGACCAACCCGATGCTGCCGACCAGGGTGCGGACGATCTCGGTGGCAACGAGCTCGCTGTTGGCCACCGACGTCAACGACTGGTCGCTCAGCACGAAGAGCACGAGCAACGGCATCGACGCGCCGGCGTAGGCGAGAACGAGGGTGTTGACGGTGGACGCCACGTGGTCACGCCCCACGCGCAGGCCCGCCCGGTACAGGTCCCGCGCCGAGGCGGTCGGGTCGGCCCGCCGCACCTCGGCGACGGCGGTGGCCTGGGTGACGGTGATGTCGTCGATGGCGCCCAGCGCGCCGATCACCACACCTCCGAGCAGGAGGCCCCGGAGGTCGATGGAGCCGGCCGCGAAGGAGAGGAAGGTCGCCTCCTCGCTGGCGAACCCCGAGAACCGGGCCAGCTCGGTGAACACGACCGCCAGCACCGCGGTGAGCCCGAGGCTCGCCAACGTGCCCAGGAGGGCCACGGTGGTCATAGGGCGGAACCCGTGAGCCAGGTACAGAGCGATGAAGGCGATGGCGGCGGCCGACACCACCGCCACGCCCACCGGGCTACGGCCATCGATGACCGCCGGCAGGGTGAAGGCGAGCAGCACGACGAGGCTGGCGGCCAGACCGACCAGCGCGGCGACGCCCCGGGCGCGTCCCAGGAGGACCACGGCTCCCGCGAAGACGGCCGCCAGCCAGAACAGCACCGGCTTCCGCTGACGGTCGGCGAACTGGTACTCGTCGCCCGCCGGCGCGTCGGGCGAGTAGCTCAGGACCACCTTGTCGCCTTCATCCAGATCGGGGTTGGTCGACGACGGGAGGAAGTCGAGCCGGACGGTGCGACCGGCGTCAGGCCCCTCGAGCAGCTGGGCCTCGACCACCCGGCACGCGGCGGCCTCGCCGGGCACCCCACCAGCCTGGCGGCACGGTCCCGTCCTCGCGCCGAGGACGCGGGCGTCGTAGAACGCCGACGTCACCCCTGCCTCGGCCAGGTCGGGGCGCCCGCCGCCACCGCCCGGCCGCAACCCGACCAGCCCCGCCAATGTGGCCAGGGCGAGGAGGAGGGCGGCGCCGTTGAGCAGCCGGGCATTCCCGCCGTGCACAGGGAGGTCGTGGCCCGCGACGCCGTCCTGCGACGGCCCCGGTCGCCACGAGAACCAACCCCCACGTGCGATTGCCCTCTCCTCCCCGGCGGGGCCCCAACCCCGCCTCCTCGCCGAGGGTGGGGCCCCTACGCCACCCGGCGCAGTGGCGGCTCATTGTGGCCCGCCGGCGTCAGGCGGCCGTGCCACCTCCGAGAACCTCGTCGCCCCGGTACAGGGCGACGCTCTGCCCGGACGCCACCCGGCGCACGGGCTCGGCGAAGCGCAGCCGTGAACCGTCCAGCGTCGCCTCGACGGCCCGCCCGTGGGCGCTGCACTGGGCCAGGACCGTCGAACCGTCCGGCGGAGCGGCGCCTGCGGTCCAGGTCACGTCGGCCAGCTCGACGCGGTCGACCATGAGGTCGTCGAGGGAGCCGGCCACGACGGTGGCGCTGTCGGTGTCGACGGCGAGGGCGTAGCGGCGCTCGCCGCCGCCCCCTCCCAGGCCCCGCCGCTGGCCGACGGTGACCAGCTCGACGGCGTCGACCCGTCCCACCTCGGCCCCATCGACGTCGACCACCCGGCCGGGGCGGAGGCCGATGCGGGGGGCGAGGAACGCCGCCCGCCCGCCGGTCGCGGTGACGAAGCACACGTCCTGGCTGTCAGGCTTGTCGGCGGTGCGCAGGCCCAGGTCCCGGGCGTGCTCCCGCACCTCCGCCTTGGTCATGTCCCCCACCGGGAACAGGCACCGGGCCAGCTCGGTCTGGCCGAGCATGTGCAGCACGTAGGACTGGTCCTTGGCCCGGTCGGCGCCCCGCAACAGCCGGTAGCGGCCGCCGGCGAACCGGACGCGGGCGTGATGGCCGGTGGCGACCGCGTCGAAGCCGAGCTGGCGTGCCCGGCGGAGGAGGCGGTCGAACTTCAGGTGGCGGTTGCACTCCACGCACGGGTTCGGCGTGCGGCCGGCGGCGTGGGCGGACACGTACGGCGCGACCACGCGGCGGTCGAAGTCCTCGGTGAAGTTGAACACCCAGTGCTCGACACCTAGCTGCTGCGCCACGCGCCGGGCGTCCTCGACGTCGCCGACCGAGCAGCACCCGGAGTCGGACGCGCCGCCCCAGAGCTTGAGGGTCGCCCCGACGACCTCGTGGCCCTCGTCGAGCAGCAGGGCGGCCGTCACCGACGAGTCGACGCCGCCCGACATGGCGGCGAGAACCCTCATCCGGCGCGGAGGCGCGCGACGGCGGCAGGGACGGCGGCGAGGGCGGCGTCGACGTCGGCGGCGGTGGAGGTCCAGCCGAGCGACAGGCGCAGCGAGCCAGCGGCCAGGTGCCGCGGCACGCCCATGGCGGCCAGCACGTGCGACGGGTCGACCGCCCCGCTGGCGCAGGCCGAACCGGCCGACGCGTACACGCCGGCGGCGTCCAGCAGCACCAGCAGCTCC
>DASZJY010000360.1:0-3312 GCA_035947635.1 Acidimicrobiales bacterium
GTCGCCCGACCGGTAACGGTCGGGACGGTCTGCCAGCCAGGCGCCGGTCAGCCTGGTCACCAGGAAGAGCCCGAGAAGCATGCCGAGGACGAGCGACCGCCGCTTGGGTCGCACCCAGCCTCCTGGTGCCGGACCCGGCACTACATCGGCAGCCGGCGGAACAGCGGGCGCGGGAGATGGCGGAGGACGAACATGAGGCCCCGCAAGGGCGGCGGCGCCCACGCCTCCTCCGCCCCCGACCCGAGGGCCCCCACGATCACGTCGGCGACCTCCTCGGCCGTGGTCGACAGAGGAGCCGGCTTCATGCCCTCGGTCATCTTGGTGCGGACGAACCCGGGGCGGACGACGAGCACCGACACGCCGGAGCCGACCAGGCTGTCGCCCAGGCCGGTGTAGAAGGCGTCGACGCCCGCCTTGGAGGAGCCGTACACGAAGTTCGCCCGGCGGGCGCGCTGGCCGGCCACCGACGAGAGAAGCACGAGCACGCCATGACCCTGGCGGCGCAGGTGGTGCGACACATGCAGCCCGATGGACGCGGCGCCCACGAAGTTGGTGGTCAGGACGGCCACCGCCTCCTCGGGGTGCTGCTCCGAGCGGGCCTGGTCACCGAGCACGCCGAAGGCCACGAGGACCACGTCGATGTCGCCGAACCGGGCGAACACGTCCTTGGCGAAGTCGGCGTGCGACCCGACGTCGTCGGCATCGAAGGGGACCGTCTCCACCCGCTCCGCGCCCAGGCGGCCCAGCTCGGCGGCAGCCTCCTCCAGCGCAGGGGGGCGGCGCCCGGCGAGCACGACCGTGCGGGCCCGGCGCTCCACGAAGGCCTTGGCCGTGGCCAGCCCGATGTCGGAGGTGCCCCCCAGCACGAGCACGGACTGCGGGGAGCCCAGGGCGTCTCTCACGGCGCGAGCTTGTCGTCGACCAGGCGGAGACGGCGGGACAGGTCGGACTGAAGCACCTGGTCGGGGTCCACCTTGGCCCGGATCCTGCGCCAGTCATCGAGGCGCGGGTACATCACCGGCACCATCTCGGGACGGAGGCGGGAGTCCTTGGCCAGGTAGACCCGTCCCCCCACGCCGGCCACCAGCTCGTCGAGACCGTCGAGGAGCTCGCCGAGCGACGCGGCCCCGGTGGGGATGTCGAGGGCGAGGGTCCAGCCGGCCATCGGGAACGACAGCGGACCAGGGTTGGCCTCGCCGAACCGCTTGAGCACGGCCAGGAACGACGGGCAGCGGGCGTCGCTCAACCTGCTCACGGCCGTCCGCAGGGCGTCCTCCTCGCCGAACGGCACGACGAACTGGTACTGCACGAACCCACGGCGACCGTAGAGGCGGTTCCACTCGGTCATGCCGTCGAGGGGGTGGAAGAACGCGTGGAGGGGCACGATCCGCTCGCGTTCCTCGTGGGGCGACTTGGCGAACCACAGCTCGTTGAACGTGCGCACGGTCAGGCGGTTCAGCAGGCCGGTCGGGACCCACGCCGGTGCCCGGGCGACGGTTCTCGGCGCGAACCACGACCCGGCGTCGCGCTTGCCTTCGGGCAGCTCGTCGAGGCGGGCATGGCGACCCCGCGTCAGCACCGACCGCCCCATCGACGCCCCCCGGGCCAGGCAGTCGATCCACGCCACCGAGTAGTCGTAGCGGTGGTCGCCCTCCTCCATGCGGGCCAGCACGTCGTCGAGGTCGGTGGCCCGCTCGGTGTCGACGCTCATCGACGTCGTCTCCACCGGGCGCAGCCGGATCGTCGCCTCCACCACGACCCCGGTGAGCCCCATGCCGCCGGCGGTGGCCCAGAAGAGGTCGGGCTCGCTCTGGGGGTCGACCTCGATCTGGCCGGTGGGCGTGTCCAGCGTGAAGCCCAGCACGTGGTTGCAGAAGCTTCCGTCGACGTGGTGGTTCTTGCCGTGGATGTCGGCGGCAATGGCCCCGCCGATGGTCACCTGGCGGGTGCCCGCCGTGACCGGCACGAACCACCCAAGGGGGAGAAGCAGGCGCATGAGCGACTCGAGGCTCGTCCCTGCGTCGGCCGTGACCAGGCCGGTGGCCAGGTCGACGTCACGGACCCTGGCCACCTCGGTCATGTCGACGACGAGACCCCCGGCGTTCTGGGCGCAGTCGCCGTAGCTGCGGCCGAGCCCGCGGGCGACGACGCCGCGAGGGGGGGCGGCCCGGAGCAGGCCGGCCACCTCGTCGGGGTCGCGGGGCCGGGTGACCCGAGCGGCCGTCGGCGCCGTGCGACCCCATCCGGACAGGAGCTCGGTGACCGGTGCGGCAGGCGAGCGGTCATCCCCCTCAGGCGACATAGACCCCCGCGGCGAAGCAGGCCAGCCACAGCACGCCCAGCACCTGGAGCGACCGGTCCCCGAGCACCAGCTCCTCGGGCGCGCCGCCCCGGCCCGACTCCAGCAGCAGGCCGTAGCGCAGCACGGTCAGGACGAACGGGACGATCGAGAGCTGGAACCACAGCGGCGCGCCGGCCACGTCGGCCTTCTCGAACGCCCACAGGCAGTAGGCGGCGATGGCGACGGATGAGGAGACCGAGCGCACGTAGCGGAGGAAGTCGCTCGAGTAGACGTCGAGCGTGGGGCGGTGGTCGCCCCGCTCGTCCCCCAGATCGATGTGCTCGGCGTGGCGCTTGCCCGCCACCATGAACAGCGAGCCGAAGCCGGCGACGGTGAGGAACCAGCTCGAGATCGGGACGTCGACGGCGACGCCGCCGGCGATGGCGCGCAGGAGGAAGCCCGACGCCACCGCGGCGATGTCGACGACGACGAGGTGCTTGAGCCACAGGCTGTAGAGGGGCTGCAGGGCGACGTAGGCGCCGAGGACGAGGGTCAGCGACCAGCCCGCGAGGGCGAAGGCGCCGGCGACGCTGACGAGCAACAACCCGGTGCCGAAGACCTTGGCGGTCCCGACCCCCACCGATCCGGCGGGGATGGGCCTCCGACGCTTGACGGGGTGCCGGCGGTCGGCGGCCACGTCGAACGCGTCGTTCAGGAAGTAGGCGCCGCTGGCCGCCAGGCAGAAGAGGGCGAAGGCGGCCAATGCCTTCAGCACCGGCTCCGCCTCGGTGAGGACACCGGCCGCCCCCGGGGCGGCGAACACGAGGACGTTCTTGACCCATTGGCGGGGCCGGGCGGTGCGGAGCAGGCCCTTGGCCAGGGACTCCCGTGCCGCCGGCTCGGTCGGCGTGGCACTGGCCAAGGCGGTGGGCGGTGCGCTGCTGCTGGCGAGCGTGGTCGGCGCCTACACCCTCGCCGGCTGGTCGCTGACCCTCGTGCTGGGCGCGTACGTCGCCCTGCAGCCCCTGTAC
>DASZJY010000361.1:0-6018 GCA_035947635.1 Acidimicrobiales bacterium
GCCTGGCTCGTGTTCCGGTCGCAGGCGGCCAGGAGCTGGGCGAACCGAGCGTTGGCGCTGGCTCGCTGGCGCTCGAGGGAAGCGATCACCACGGCGCGGTGTGCCGGCGGGAGCAGCTGGGCTGCCGCGACCGCCCGGTCGGTCCCGGGCGGCCGGGAATGTCGACCTGCGGGCTAGGGTTTTGAGAAGGAGCAGCAGCAGCCCGACGCCGAGGACGTGATCGCATGCCCACCTTCCGAGACCTCCTGGCCGCCGCCAAGGCCGAGATCCGTGAGGTCGACACCGAGGCCGCCGAGCGCCTTCTCACCGAGAAGCCAGACACCATGGTCCTCGACGTCCGCGAGGCCGACGAGTACGAGCAGGGGGCCCTTCCCGGGGCCGTGCACATCCCCCGGGGCTTCCTCGAGAGCCAGATCGAGAACAAGGCGCCCGACCGCGACGCCCCCGTCCTCGTGTACTGCGCCGGGGGCACCCGCTCGGCGTTCGCCGCCCGCACCCTGGGCGAGCTCGGCTACACCGAGGTCGTGTCGATGGCAGGCGGGTTCAACAAGTGGAAGAACGAGGACCGCTCCTGGAGCGCGCCCCGCACCCTGACGCCCGACCAGCGCAACCGCTACCACCGTCACATCCTCCTGCCCGAGGTGAGCGAGGAGGGGCAGCAGAAGCTGCTCGACGCCAAGGTGCTGCTCCTCGGTGCCGGCGGCTTGGGCTCGCCCGCCGCCATGTACCTGGCCGCCGCCGGCGTGGGCACGATCGGCATCATCGACATGGACGTCGTCGACGAGTCCAACCTCCAGCGCCAGATCCTGCACAACCTCGACCGGGTGGGCGAACGCAAGGTCGATTCGGCCAAGAAGACGCTCACCGCCCTCAACCCCGACGTCAACGTCGTCACCTACGACGTGCGCCTGGGGGCCGACAACGTCCTCGACATCATCGACGGCTACGACGTGATCGTCGACGGTACCGACAACTTCCCCACCCGCTACCTGGTCAACGACGCCTCGCTGCTCAAGCGCATCCCCGTGGTGCACGGGTCGATCTTCCGCTTCGAGGGCCAGGTCACCGTGTTCAACCCGTACGTGGGCCCGTGCTACCGCTGCCTGGTGCCCGAGCCCCCGCCGGCCGAGCTGGCCCCCTCGTGCGCCGAGGCAGGTGTGCTGGGGGTGCTGCCGGGCATCGTCGGCTCCATCCAGGCGATGGAGGCCATCAAGCTGGTCCTCGGCCTCGGCGACGCCCTCGTGGGCCGGCTGCTCGCCTACGACGCCCTCGAGGAGTCGTTCCGCACCTTCAAGGTGAGCCGCGACCCCGAGTGCCCGGCCTGCGGGCCCGGTGCGGGCGAGATCGTCATCGCCGAGTACGACGAGCTGTGCATGCCCCACCCCCGGTCCGCCTGAGAGCGGCCGCAAAGACAACCCACCGTCGGTGAGGTACCTTCGGCCCGTGCGAGCGGTCCGTGTGGCGGTCGTCGGGCTCACCGCCCTCCTCCTGGTCGCCGCCGGCTTCGGATCGGTGGCGTCGGCCCAACAGGCGTGGGCGCCGCCCGGCACGGCCACCATCCATCCCGGGGTGCAGACGATCACCGCCGGCGGCCAGTGCACCGCCAACTTCGTCTTCACGTCGGGCAGCAACGTCTACCTCGGCCAGGCCGCCCACTGCGCGACGACCGGGGGGGGCCTCGACACCGACGGATGCGACACGCCGTCGCTGCCCTTGGGCACGCCGGTCGCGGTGGAGGGGGCGACCCGTCCCGGCGTCCTCGCCTACAGCTCGTGGATCACCATGCAGCGGCGCGGCGAGGACGATCCCGACGCCTGCGCGTTCAACGACTTCGCCCTCGTCCGCGTCCACCCCGCCGACGTCGGCCGGGTCAACCCTTCGGTCCCCGTCCTGGGCGGCCCCGTCGGGCTCGGCGGGATGCCGTCACCGGGCCAGCAGGTGTTCAGCTTCGGGAGCTCGAGCCTCCTCTTCGGGCTCGCCGCCCTGGGCCCGATGAGCGGCCTCAACCTCGGCACCGCCGGAGCCGGCTGGGTCCACACGGTGCTCGCCCTCAGGCCGGGGCTGCCGGGTGACTCGGGCAGCGGCGTCCTCGACTCGGCGGGGCGGGCCGTCGGGGTGCTCACGACGCTCCGCCTGCTCCCCATCCCCCTCACCAACGGCGTCGCCAACCTCAGCAAGGTGCTGGGCTACCTCAACGCCTACGGTCCGTTCGACGTCGCCCTCGCTCCGGGCACGGTGCCCTTCCGGGGCAATCCCCTCCCACTCGGCACCTAGCAGGAGGAGCACCCCGCCGCGTGACCGACGGGGAGTGGCGCACCGGGTCGGGCATAGAGGTGCGGCCCTTCTACGGGGCCGAGGCCCCGGGGCAACCCCCCTACACCCGCGGTATCCACGCCGGCATGTACCGCGACCGCTTGTGGACCATGCGCCAGTACTCCGGCTTCGGGAGCCCCACCGCCGCCAACGCCCGGTTTCGCTACCTCCTGGCCGCCGGCCAGACCGGCCTCTCGTGCGCCTTCGACCTCCCCACGCAGATGGGCTACGACTCCGACCACCCGCGCGCAGAGGGCGAGGTGGGACGGGTCGGCGTGGCCGTCAGCACCCTGGACGACATGCGCCGGCTCCTGGACGGCGTCCCGCTCGAGCGGGTGACGATGTCGATGACGATCAACGCGACGGCCGCCGTCCTGCTCCGGCTGTACGCGCTGGTCGCCGAGGAGCGGGGCGTGGCGCCGGAGATGCTCGGCGGCACCGTGCAGAACGACCCGCTCAAGGAATACGTGGCCCGGGGCACATGGGTCCATCCACCTGCCGCGTCGCTTCGACTGGTCACCGACCTGCTGGCCTGGAGCCAACGCCACATGCCGCGCTGGAACCCGATCTCGATCTCGGGCTACCACCTGCGCGAAGCAGGGGCGACGGCCACCCAGGAGCTCGCGTTCACCCTGGCCCACGGCGTTGCCTACGTCCGCGCCGCCGTCGCCGCCGGTCTCGACGCCGACCGGGTGGGCGCCCGGCTCTCGTTCTTCTTCGGTGCCCACAACGACCTGTTCGAGGAGGTCGCCAAGTTCCGGGCGGCCCGGCGCATGTGGCACCGGCTGATGACCGACCGCTTCGGCGCCACCGACCCGCGCGCCACCATGCTGCGCTTCCACGCTCAGACCTGTGGCTCCACCCTCACCGCCCAGCAGCCCGAGCTCAACGTCGTGCGGGTGACGCTGCAGGCCCTCTCGGCGGTCATGGGAGGCACCCAGAGCCTGCACACGAACGCCTACGACGAGGCTCTCGGCCTGCCCTCGGAGCGCTCGGCCCGCATCGCCCTGCGGACCCAGCAGGTGCTCGCCCACGAGTCGGCCGTCACCGCCACCGCCGACCCGCTGGGCGGGTCCTGGTTCGTCGAGTCGCTCACCGACGCGATAGAGGCCGACGCATGGCGGCACATAGAGGCGATCGACGCCTGCGGCGGCGTGGTGGCGGCCGTCGAGACGGGCTACGAGCAGGCGGAGATCGAGGCCGCCGCCTACGCTCACGCCCGGGCGGTGGAGGCGGGCAAGAGGATCGTCGTCGGCGTCAACCGCTTCGCCGACGACGCCGACGCCAGCCCGGCTCCCGAGCCGTTTCCAGTGGACCCCGCTCTCGCCGACGACCGCAGGGCCCGATTGGCGTCATGGCGGGCGGGCCGCGACGACGCCGCAGTGACCGCCGCCCTGGCCGAGGTGGAGGCGGCCGCCGGCGGCACCGGCAACGTTCTCGAGCCGATGGGCGTGGCCCTCCGCCGGGGGGCCACGCTGGGCGAGGTGACCGACGCCTTGAGGCGGGTGCTCGGGGTCCACCGTCCCGGGTGAGGCTGGCGCCGAGCTAGAAGTCCGCCCGCTCGGGCTCGGCCGTCAGCTCGCCGATGTCGGTGCCGAGGTCGGCGGCCATCGCCGCGACGAAGGCGGCGCTCTCGGTGGCGAAAGGCAGCCACTTCGAGTAGCGCTCGTAGGCCTCGTCGGGATCGGGGCCGTCGTCGAGGCTGGCGACGTCACGCATGAAGCGGTCGAGCTCGACGAACTCGGCGAGCCGCTCGTCGCCGCCGGCATCCCCGCCGTCGCTCAGGGCCTGGCGGAAGCGCTCGAAGGGCACGGGGTCCTGGTTGCCCGGGTCCACCCCGGGAACGAAGTGGTGCTCGACCTCGCGCATCACGTCGGTGTAGCCGGTGGCGAGCGACGGGAGCCACGGGTCGCGGGTCGCAGGGTGGTCCGTCGGCAGACCCCAGCGGAGGGCGGCGATCACGCCGCCGATCATGTGGAAGACGTAGGGGATCGACCGGTAGGCCCGGCCGCTCTTGAAGTAGTAGACGATCGGGTAGCGGCGAAGGCCCTCGGCCTGGTCGACGAGGCTGCGGTGGAACTCTCGCAGGTGGGTCGAGAGGCCTTCGGGCCGGCCGTCGACGAAGTGCGGGGCCAGGATCGTGCGGGGGTCCGACCCGTCCTCGGCCTGGTGGTGCAATGCGGCGGCGAGGGCGTTCTGGCTCTGCAGCACCTGGTAGACGTTGAGGATGTAGCTGATCGTCAGGGTGATGATCAGGAGGCCGATCACCGTCTCGCCGGCAGCCACCGCCTGATAGGACAACGTGCGCGGTGACACGCCGTTGAGCCCGAGGCTGGCGAGCGTCGCCGACGAGAACGTGAAAGCGGTCCCAAACGACCGACGGACGCCCTGAGCCAGGAGGAACCCGCTTCCGCTCATCCCCGGGTAGTAGACGAGGGCGAAGCCGAGGGCCTGGGTGCCGAGCCACACGAGCAGGGTGAGCAGCACCATCCACGGAGCCGCCAGGGCGCGGAGGCCGGTAGACACGCGCGTCGGCAGCGGCTTGGTGAGCGTCCGGGAGACCACCCAGGTCCAGCGGTACAGCACGGGGGTCAGGAAGCTCACCGCGTCGTGGTGGAGCACGGCCAGGAACATGTCCACCAACCCGACGAGGATGAGGGCGACTCCCAGCACGACCCACAGCGCGTCCACCGACGCTTCTTACCCGCCGGCTCTCCTCGATGCGCGCAGCATGTAGTTCACCGATCGCCGTCACGGGAATAAGGACGAGGTACCTGAACGAGCGCGACCTCGAGGAGGCACAGATGAAGAAGCTCGCCGCCGCCCTGTTCCTGTCGACCGGACTGGTCGTGGCCGCCGCTCCTGGGGCGCTTGCCGAACCGCCGGCCGCCGCGTGCCACGGGCTCATGAACGCCCACCAGACTGTGCCCGAAGCCAACACGACGGCGCACCAGTCGATCCCCCACCCGCACGGCTGCCACTGACCCCGTTGCCTGTCTCGCGGCGGGCGCCCTGACGTCCCGTAGCACCGGGGGACCCGTCTCGGTACCATCCCGGCCATGACGAGGGGGCGGCTGGGCAGAGTGCTGCGCCTCGTCGCGGCGGTGGCGGTCCTCGCCATGGTCGCGGCCGGGTGCGGCGACGACGACGAGGAGTCGACGGGCGAGGAGGCAACAGGAATCAGGACGATCAGGAGCGGCACCTTGACGGTGTGCTCCGACCTGCCCTACCCGCCCTTCGAGTTCGAGGAGGGGGGCAGGACGGTCGGGATCGATCTCGACCTCATGACGGCCATCGCCCAGGACCTCGGCCTGCAGATGGCGGTGCAGGACACCGACTTCGACGGCATCTTCGCGGCGCTGGCTGCCAACCAGTGCGACGTCATCGCCTCGTCGGTCTCCATCACCGACGAGCGGAAGCAGAACAACGAGTTCACCCAGGGCTACTACGAGATCCAGCAGTCACTGCTCGTGCGCAAGGCGGACGCCGAGCGGTACAAGGCCCTCGAGGCCCTCAACGGCCGGACGGTCGGGGTGCAGTCCGAGACCACCGGCGAGGAGTACGCCCAGGCCCAGGCGCCGCGTGCCGGCTTCACGGTCACATCCTTCACCGGCGCCGACGAGGCGGTCACCGCCTTGAAGGCGGGCCAGGTGGACGGCGTGCTGCAGGACTACCCCGTCAACGCCTACAACGCCGAGAAGGACC
>DASZJY010000362.1:0-5611 GCA_035947635.1 Acidimicrobiales bacterium
GCTCGGGAAGGTGACCCGGTCGATCAGGGCCACCGAGAGGCCGCCGCGGGCCAGGAAGGTGGCCAGGGGGGCGCCGGCGCAGCGGGCGCCCACGACGACCACGTCGTAGGCGTCACGGCTCATCGTCGGCCAACCCGCTCCCCTCGTCCCCGCGCGTGGCGTCGCTGAGGAGCCGGCGGATCTCGGCGTCGCCGGTGGGGGCGAAGTCGGCGTACCACTGCCCCACCGCCTGGAACGTGGCGGGCATGCGGGCGCACACGACCTCGTCGGCAACGTCCTCCAGCTCGCGGCACGTCCGGCCGGCGCCGACGGGCACCGCGACGACGACACGCGCCGGACCCAGGCCGCGCACAGCGGAGACGGCGGCCCGCATGGTCGCCCCCGTGGCCAGCCCGTCGTCGACGACGATGGCCACCTTCCCGGCGACTGCCGGCGGCTCCCGGTCGCCGCGGTAGAGCTGCTGGCGGCGCGCCAGCTCGGCCTCCTCCTCACGCGCCACCGCGTCGACGACCTCGTCGGGGATGCCGAGGGGGCCGACCACCGTGGGGTTGACCACGCGGACGCCGCCCGGGCCGATGGCGCCCATCGCCAGCTCGGTGTGCCCGGGGACACCCAGCTTGCGGACGAGGAGCACGTCGAGGGGCGCGCCGAGCGCGGCAGCCACCTCGTGGGCGACGGGGACGCCACCCCGGGGGAGGCCCAGCACGACGACGTCGTCGCGGCCGGCGTACTGGGCGAGCTGCGACGCCAGCACCCGGCCGGCGTGGATGCGGTCGCGGTAGGCACGACCGCCCAGGAACGGCACGGTCATGTGCTGCCCGCCCCGGTCAGGAACGGGAGCGAGCCGTCGAGCGGTGCCGCACCGAGATGTTCCCGTCGGCGACGCGGACGTCGAACGCCGGCTGCGGTCCGGTGGCCGGCCCGTGAACCACCCATCCGTCCTCGAGCCGGAACGTGCTGCCGTGCCAGGGACAGGTCACGCACCCGCCCGAGAACTCGCCGTCGACGAGCGGCCCGCCGGCGTGCCCGCACACGTTGGCGATGGCGGAGATGTTGCCGCCGTGGTTGACCAGGAGGACGTCCGCATCCTCCGCCCGGACCACGCGCCGGTCGCCGTCGGCGAGGTCGGCGGCATCGAGGACGGTCTCCCATTCGCTCGGGGGCTGGGTCCAGGCGTTGCGGTCGACGTTGATGCCCTTGCGGTACGAGAGGTGGGCACCGAGGTACCCACCGACGGTTGCCACCGTCGCCCCGAGGAGGCCGAGGGCCAGGCCGCGGCTACGGTCGCCCCTGCGGCGGGCGAGCCACGAGAGGCCGTACGAGACGATCGCCCCGGCGTTGAACATGGCATGGACCAGCCCGAGCCGCTTGGGCGCCCCGTAGAGGTCCGACCAGTCGGAGACCCCGGAGAGCACGGTGGGCACGGCGCTCACCACGCCCACGCCGACGAGGGTGTCGGCCGCCCCTTCCGTCGACTCGTGGCCGAACACGTCGAGGAGGAAAGCGCTGGTCCAGGCGCCGATGGTGACGTCGGTGAGCATGGGATGGAGGGGATGGCCCAACCACACACCCGAGAGGGCGTCCTTGACCACACGGTTGTCGACGACCGCCGACACCCTCTCGGAAACTTGCTCACCGATTCTGTCGAGGCGCTCGACCTCGGTGACGCGGTCGACGAGGTCCTCGACCAGCTTGGGCGCCATGGCTGCCTCCTCTACGAAGGTGACTATTCGGGCGGCACCACGGGCAGCGAGGACATGTCGGCCAGCGGATACACGTCGAAGTGGGAGAAGTTGTACACCGGCGCCTGGGCCAGGAGCATCTCCAGCTCGTCGTTGGACTCGACGTCGAAGATCCAGGCTCCGCCGTGGTAGCCCACGATGTGGTAGCGGCCGATCACCTTGCCCTGCTCCTCCAGGGGCTTGGCGTAGTCGGGCATCCGGAGCACCGTCTTCATCATCTCGGCCGAGATCCGGGAGATCTCCATCTTCCACACCACCAGGAACTTCATCGTCCTCCCTTGCGCCTTGCGTCCGAACACGCTGATGACAGGGCCACGTTAGGTCCAGCGGAAGGGGTGGGCGCCTGAAACCTGATTCTGGAAGGCATGGCCGGGCGCCCTTCGGGGGAGGAACCCCCAATGATGACGGACCCCCGCCTGGAAGACCACGTCGTCGGACTGGAGCTCCAGCTCGTCGAGTTGGTGGAGCAGCGAAACCGTGCGGAGGTGCAGCAGCGGCTCGACGATGTGGCCAAGCTCGACGCGGACATCTCCGCGGTCCAGCAGGAGCTGATGGTGACCGCCGAGGTCATCAGCGCCGACGAGCCGGCGGCCGACGAGGAGCCGCACGTCCTCGCCCCGACCGTCGACGAAGTCGTCACCGCCCCCGCGCCCACTTCGCGCTGACCTCCGGCTTCACCGGCGGTACCGGCCCCCGGATCAGGGGCCCGGGTATCGCCGTGGTCACGCGGCAGCGGCGGCCTGGTCGGACGACGGGTCCAGCAGCTCGAGCACCGCTTCCTCCAGCCGGCCCTGGGTGAGCAGACTGCCCTCCCCGTCCCCCGGAGCGCGGGCCAGCACGTCGAGGGCGGCGACCATGGTGTCCCCGGCCAGGTAGCGGTCGACCACCCTCGGGTCGACGTAAGAGGAGCGGGCCACCGCCGGCGTGTTGCCGAGGTAGTGGGCCACCTCCTTGACGGCCCGGGTCACGGCCCGCTTCCGGGCGGTGGCCGACGCCGCCTCGGTGGAGACGGCGAGGGCCACGGCGGCCAGCACGGTGGCGTTCCATGTCCGGAAGTCCTTGGCCGTGAAGTCGCCGCCGGTCGCCTCCTTGACGTAGGCGTTGATGTCCGTCGACCGCACGTCGACCCACCGGCGACCGTCGCGGTAGGCGAGCAGCTCGGGCTTGCCGCCACGCCGGCTCTTGAGGGCCTCGATCACCGCGTAGACCTCGGGATCGACCACCGACTGGATGCGGCGCTTGCCGCTCTTGGAGGCGTAGTCGAACTCCACGGTCGCATCGCCCAGCAGCTTGACGTGGCGGCGATGGATGGTCGCCAGGCCGTAGGTCTGGTTCTCCTCGGCGTAGCCCTCGGTGCCGATGCGGAAGAACCCCAGGTCGAGCAGCCGGGTGGCGCACGCCAGCACCCGCTCCCGGGTGAGGCCCTCGGCGGCCAGGTCCTCGGCCACCTTGCGCCGGAGGTCGGGCAGGGCCTGGGCGAACTCCAGCATGTGGTCGAACTTCTCCCGGTCGCGCCGCTGGCGCCAGGCGTCGTGGTAGCGGTACTGCTTGCGGCCTCGGGCGTCGACGCCCGTCGCCTGGATGTGGCCACGGGGGTCGACGCAGATCCACACGTCGGTCCACGCCGGAGGGATAGCCAGTGCCCGGATGCGATCGAGGACCTCGGAGTCGGTCACGCGCCGGCCCGAGGTGTCGACGTAGGTGAAGCCGCGACCGGCCCTGCGCCTGCGTATCCCCGGCGCCGAGCAGTTGGCTCGCCGCAATCGTGCCGTCACGTGGAGCGCGCTCCCTCCCGGTCGACGAACCCTCTGCCCAGCGTCACCACGCGCCAAACGGGCCGTGCAGGGGCGGCGTCCAGGCGCGAGGCTGTCGCGACTCGGCGAGAAAGGCGTGGTCATGTCCAAGCGGTTCCCGAAGTGCGTTCTGGGCTCAGCGGTGCTGAGCCTGGCGGCATCCCTGATCACCTTCGACGTGCCCGCGAGCGCCACGTTCCCGGGGCCGGTCAACGGCAGGATCGCCTGCTCACGCCAGTTCGGCGGGACCACGACGAACACCGCCCTCATCGAGGTCGTCACCATGAACCCGGACGGGACGAACGTCACCCGGCTCACCAACAACAGCGTCCTCGACTTCGACCCCATATGGTCCCCCGACGGGCGGGAGATCATCTTCGAGAGCTTCCGCGAGGGGAACGTCTCCGAGCTCTACAAGATGAACGCCGACGGCACCAACGTCGTGCGCCTCACGACCAACGGCGCCCCCGAAGACCGGCCCGGGAGCTACCACCCGGACGGCTCGCAGGTCGTGTTCCACTCCACCCGCACTGGCAACTTCGACGTCTTCAAGATGAACGCCGACGGGACCAACCAGGTGAACGTCACGAACCTGCCGGCCTTCGACTCGCTCCCCTACTGGTGGCCGGACGGCACGAGGATCCTCTTCACCAGCAACCGGTCGGGGAACTTCGACGTGTGGACGATGAGCTCGTTCGGCGCCAACCCCACCCGGCTCACGACCCATCCCCTGACCGACGCCACCGGGAACGTCTCGCCGGACGGCACGAGGATCGCCTTCCACAGCACCCGGGACACCCCGGCGGGCCAGCCCGAGACCTTCGAGGTCTACGTGATGAACGCCGACGGCACCAACCAGATCCGGCTCACCAACGCCCCGGGTGACGACTTCTTCCCAATCTGGTCGCCCGACGGCACCAAGATCCTCTTCGACAGCCACCGCGACGGCGACCGCGAGGTCTACGTGATGAACGCCGACGGCACCAACCAGCAGCGCATCACGGTCAACCCCGGGTTCGACGGCCGCTGTGACTGGCAGCGTCCGTGCACCATCACCGGGAGCGGCGACATCCTCGGCACCAACGGGGACGACGTGATCTGCGGGTCGGCCGGCGCCGACAGGATCGCCGGGTCCGGGGGGAACGACCAGATCCTCGGTCTGGGCGGTGACGACCAGCTGTCGGGTGGGCCCGGCGAGGACAACGTGTACGGCGGGCTGGGCAACGACAGCATCACCGGCAGCCGCGGCGTCGACTTCGCCTCCGGCGGTCCGGGCAACGACCGCATCGCCGCCGACGCGGGCGAGCGGGTCGACCCGGGTGGCGGCACGGACACCTGCGTGATCGGGGGCACACCGGGCTGCCCCCCGCCGCTCTCCTAGACCATCGTCGTATCAGACGGCGACGAAAAGTCTCGTACAGACGCGGCGGCAGTGGTTCAATGGCAAAGGTACGTAGCGAGCCAGGGGCTCGAGGGGTGAGGGGGTAGCTGTGCGACGGACGAGGCGTGGTTGCATCGCGCTGTTGGTGCTGGGTCTTCTCGTGGGTGCGGCGGGGGCGGCACCGGCGGCACCGTCGGCGTCCGGGTCCCGCCTGGAGGACGACGGCGCCGTCAACTCCGGGAAGGAGACGCACTCCCACGACGCCCAGCACGGCGAAGACCACGGTCACCTCCCGCCCGTTCAGCGGAACGTCGACCTGGTCGGCTTCACGGACCTGTTCGCCGCCCAGGAGCAACCCGGGCGGATCGGCGACGTCTCGGCCAAGGGCAACTACGCCTACCTGACCCTGTTCTACGAGCCGGAGTGCGACCGCGGCGGGATCCAGGTCGTCGACATCTCCGATCCCGCCAACCCGAAGGCGGCCGGGTACATCCCGAGCCACATCGGCACGTTCGCCGGTGAGGGGTCACAGGTCGTGTCGCTGAACACCAAGTCGTTCAAGGGCGACGTCCTCATCTACCAGAACGAGCACTGCCCCAACTCCAACAAGGTGGGCGTGGGCGGCGTCACGCTGGTCGACGTCACCGACCCGCTCCATCCCAAGAAGCTGGTCGAGGGCTTCGGTGACTTCTCGC
>DASZJY010000363.1:0-5532 GCA_035947635.1 Acidimicrobiales bacterium
GCTCGGCGATGGGCAGGACGAGGAAGATCAGGAACAGCCAGCCGAGCACGTCCCCACGGTACCGCCGGATACCCTCGTCGCCGATGCGCACGCCCCGGCGGCGGGCGAGGGCGATGCGCCGCCCGGTCGAGCGGGAACGGAGACAGCGACGGGCCCGCCGACGGGGGGCCGCCGCCCTCCGGGGCCTGTTCGTCCGGCCCAACGCCGTCACCGTCGCGATCGCGGTGGTCTTGATCTGCCTCGTCACCGGTTTCACCGGGGCGGTGCTCTGGGCCAACAGCGACAGCCAGTACATCCGCCAGGGCGCGCCGGTGGCCCCGCCGCCCGACCGCCGTCCCATCGAAGAGGCGCTGGCCGAGGGTGAGACCACCACCACGACCAAGCCCGACCTCTCCCCCGAGGCACTGGCCGCCGAGCTGTCGCCCTCGGTGTGGTCGGTGGAGACGCTCGACAGCGCCGGGCGGCCCGCGACCGGCTCGGCCTTTCTGGCCGGGTCCTCCGGCGACCAGGGACTGCTCCTCACCTCGCTGGGGGCGGTCGAGGCCTCGACCCGGGAACCGGCGCCTGAGATCACCGTGAAGGGGGCGACGTTCACCGGCAAGGCGACGCTCTGGACGTGGGACGACAGTCGCGACCTCGCCCTGCTGGTGGTCCAGCGGGGCACCGCGCCGACGCCCGCGTGGGTGGGTGACAACCCGCCGCTCAAGGCCGGCGACAAGGTGTTCGCGGTGGGCGGCGGTGGGCGGGTCGTGGCCGGCCTGGTCCTCCGCCTGGCGCCCGACGCCGTCGAGCACACGATCGTGATCGACGACGCCGTGCGAGGCGGGCCCCTCGTCAACGTCAAGGGAGAGGTGGTCGGTGTGGCGTCGGCGGTCTACGCCGCCGGAGGAGTCCCCCTCGACAACGTGTACACCGGGGTGCCCATCCGCACCGCCTGCGCCGCCGTGCTCAAGTGCGGCGACGACACCGCCTCTCCCACGACCGCCCCCGGGCCGTCGACGACCAGGCGGAGGGCCCCGACGACGACCGTGGGCTAGGGGTCGGCAACGGGTCCTCAGGGGCCCGGGGCGGTGGTCGGCACGCCCGGTAACGGGAGGGGCAGGATCGGGTTCGGCGGCACGAGCGTCGGGCTGGGCGACGGCGCGACCGTCGTGGACGGGGTGGTCACCGGCACCACCGGCGCCCCGACGATGACGAAGTTGCCGGTGGGAGGCGGCGTCGGCGACCGGCGGTTTCCCGGGGCGAGGTCGGCGAGGAGCGGGGCGGGCGGGGGGAAGTCGGGCGTGTCCACGCCCTTCATGGCCTCGGCCATGAAGGCCTTCCACGTCTGCGCCGGGAAGGTGCCCCCGTACACCTTGGACACCCCCTTGACGCCCTGCATGGGCCGGGGGGCGTCGGCGTAGCCCATCCAGACGGCCGTCGACAACGCCTGGGTGTAGCCGACGAACCAGGCGTTGCCGAAGTTCTCGCTCGTGCCCGTCTTGCCGGCGGTGGCGCCCGGGCGGCCGATCTCGGCGGCCCGGCCGGTGCCGCCGGTCACGACCCCCTTGAGGACGTCGTTGACGTTGTCGGCCACGGGCTCCTCGAGCACGCGCTCGCCCTTGCGCCTGGTGTTGTCCTCCAGCACCCGGCCCTCGGCGTCGGTGACGCGGGCGACCGGCGTGGCCGCCTGCTGGACGCCCCGGTTGGCGAACACCGCAAAGGCGGCGGCCATGTCGAGGGGCGACGTCTCCGCCGCGCCGAGGGTGAGGCTGGCGCCGTACGGCTCGCCGTTGGGCTGCTTCCCGTCCTCGGCGACCATGGTGATGCCCAGGCGGTGCGCCATCTCCGCCGTCTCCTTCACGCCCACGTCGCCGATCAACTGTGCGTAGACGGTGTTCACCGACTGGTGGGTGGCCTGGCGGAGGGTGATCGCCCCGTACCCCCCGCTCTCCACGTTGTGCACGGTGCATTGGCTGCCCGCGCAGCCGGGGAAGGTGTAGGCCGAGGGGCCGGAGTACACGCGGCTCGGCCCGATCCCCTCCTCGAAGGCCTTGGCCAGCGTGATGGGCTTGAACGCCGACCCCGGCTGGCGCCCGGTCCCCCCGCCACCGATGCACACTGGCGTGTCGCGCCTCGCCCTCGTGTCGGGCCCCTGGCCGGGACAGTTCCCGAGGGCGAGGTTGACGTTCGACGCGGCGAAGTCGCGCCCCCCCACCACTGCCTTGACCAGGCCGGTGGACGGCTCCACCGCCACCAGGGCCATCTCCAGCGGGGGCCTGGTACCCGCCAGCGTCTTCGCCACCGCCGCCTCCGCCTGTTCCTGCATGACGGGGTCGAGCGACGTCTCCACCCGGAGCCCGCCCCGGTACACCAGGTCGTCGCCGTAGCGGGCGACGAGCCACCGGCGCACGTAGTCGACGAAGTAGGGCTCGGCCGCGGCCTGGAGCTCGAGGGGGTGGACGAGGGTCGCCGGGCCGCTGGGAGGCGGTCCCTCCTCGGTGGCGAGGACGAGGCGTTGGGCCCGCGCCTCGGCGTAGGACTGGTCGTCGATGCGGTCCTGGTCGTGCATCTTGCGCAGCACCTCGAGGCGGTTGGCCTCGGCTCGCGCCAGGTTGGTGCGGGGCTCGTCGCTCGTGGGTGAGCGGATCAGCCCGGCCAGCACCGCCGCCTCCGACAGGGTGACGTCCCTGACGTGCTTCTTGAAGTAGCTCTCGGCCGCCGCCCCCACGCCGTACGCACCCCCGCCGAGGTAGATGTTCTCGAGGTAGCGGTAGAGGATCTCGTCCTTGGTCAGCTTCTTGTCCAAGCGGCTGGCCAGCACCGCCTCCCGCAGCTTGCGTGCGAAGGTGCGCTCCCCTCCCGTGTAGGCGCCCTTGACGTACTGCTGGGTGATGGTCGAGCCGCCCTGCACCGTGCGCCCGCCGGTGAGGTTGGCCCAGAGCGCCCGTAGCCCCGCCCGTATGTCGACGCCGCCGTGGGAGTAGAAGCGCTGGTCTTCCTGGGCGATCACCGCCTGCTTCAGGATCTCGGGGATGTCGCCCGGCTGCACCGGGATCTTGGTCTCGAACTTCCGGAAGATCCCGATCTCGTTGCCCCTCGCGTCGTAGACGTGGGTGACGCGCGACTCCGTGCCCGGCTGCGGTGGCGGGAGGCTGGGGGTGGGAAGGGGGAGGAAGAAGAGCGACCCGAGCACCGTTCCGGCAGTCACCACCGGCGCCACCAGGGTCACGACGATGAAGACGGCCACGGCTTGCGGGAGCCGATTCGTCGAGAGCTGCATCCGGGGCCAGCTTTGCACGGAGCGTGTCGGGGAGGCGCTCAGCGCCAGGGGGACCCCTATCCTCGCTGTGTGACCAGTGAGTCCCGCCCGCCGTCGGTGGACGCCCTCGCGCGCGAGCTGGCCGACGTGGGCCTCCCCCATCCGCTCCTGGTCGACGTCGCTCGCGCCGCGGTCGCCGCCGGAGACCCGTCATCCGCCCGGGCCCGGGCCGAGGCGGTGGCCGCCGCCCTCCTGCGCCCCGTCGTCAACGCCACCGGCGTGCTCCTCCACACCAACCTGGGCCGGGCGCCTCTGGCGGGGCCCCCGGCGGTGGGGGGCGGGCGCTATTCCAACCTCGAGTTCGACCTGGCCGCCGGCCGCCGGGGCTCCCGCGGCCGTCACGCCGCCACCCTCCTGGCCCGGGCGGCGGGAGCGGAGGCCGCCGTCGTGGTCAACAACAACGCCGCCGCCGTCCTGCTCGTGCTGGCGGCGCTGGCACAGGGGCGGTCGGTGGTGGTCTCCCGCGGCGAGCTGGTCGAGATCGGCGGCGGGTTCCGCGTCCCCGAGGTGATGGCGCAGTCGGGGTGCCGCCTGGTCGAGGTGGGCACGACGAACCGCACGCGGTTGAGCGACTACCGGAGTGCCCTCGCCGGCAACGACGACGTGGCCCTCGTCCTCAAGGTCCACCAGTCGAACTACCGGATCGTCGGGTTCACCGAGGAGGTCGCCGTCCGGGAGCTGGCGGGCCTGGGACCGCCGGTCGTCGTCGATCTCGGCTCGGGCCTGCTCGACGCCACCACCCCGTGGCTGAGCGGACCGCCGCCGGCCTGGCTGGTCGAGGAGCCCGCCGCCCGCCAGACGCTGTCGGCGGGGGCCGACCTGGTCACCTTCTCGGGGGACAAGCTCCTGGGCGGACCCCAGTCGGGGGTCATCGCCGGGCGGGCCGACCTGGTGGCGGCGTGCCAGCGCCATCCCCTCAACCGGGCGCTGCGTCCGGGCGGGTTGGTGCTCGCCGCCCTCCAGGAGACCGCCCTCGCCTACCTGCGCCGGGACGGCGACGCCATCCCGTTCTGGCGCATGGCGTCGACCCCGGTGGCCGAGCTCTGGGCCAGGGCCGTCGCCCTCGGGGTGGGTGAGGTGTGCTCGACGGTGGCGGTTGCCGGCGGCGGCTCGGTGCCCGGGCAGGAGGTGCCGTCGGCCGGCGTCGCCTTGCCCGGCGACCACGCCGCCGCCCTGCGGGCCCACGACCCGCCGGTGATCGCCCGGGTGCACGAGGGCGCCACCGTCTGCGACCTGCGCACGGTCGACCCGGCGGACGACCCCGTGGTGGCAGGCGCCCTCAAGCGGGCGCTGGCCGAGCCCGCCGGAGCCTGACGGCGGTGGAAGTGGCGCCGCCGATGCACGTGGTGGCCACCGCCGGCCACGTCGACCACGGGAAGTCCACGCTCGTGCTCGCCCTCACCGGCATGGACCCCGACCGCTTCGCCGAGGAGAAGGCCCGCGGGCTCACCATCGACCTCGGCTTCGCGTGGACCACGCTGCCCTCGGGCCGCGAGCTGGCCTTCGTCGACGTGCCGGGGCACGTGCGGTTCATCAAGAACATGCTGGCCGGGGTGGGCGCAGTCGAGGCCTGCCTGTTCGTGGTGGCGGCAACCGAGGGCTGGAAGCCGCAGTCGGAGGAGCACCTGCGCATCCTCGAGCTGTTGGGGGTGCGCTCCGGGCTCGTCGCGCTGACCAAGGTCGGGCTGGTCGACGAGGAGACGCGGGAGCTCGCCCGCCTCGAGCTGGCCGACCACCTGGCCGGGACCTTCCTCGCCGACGCCGAAGTGATCGAGGTGGACGCTCCCACAGGTGAGGGGGTGGACGAGCTCCGGGTCGCCCTCGACCGGCTGCTGGCGTCGGCCCCGGCGGCAGCCGACCGAGACCGCCCCCGGCTCTGGGTCGACCGGGTGTTCGCGGCCAAGGGCTCGGGCACGGTCGTCACCGGCACGCTGGCGGGCGGACCGCTGACCACCGACGACGAGCTGGTGGTCCTGCCCGCCGACACGCGGGTGCGCGTGCGGGCGCTGCAGAGCCTGAAGGAGAGCCACCAACGGGTCCCGCCCGGGAGCCGGGTCGCCGTCAACCTCTCGGGAATCTCCCGCGACGAGGTGGCCCGGGGCCACGTGCTGGTGCGCCCGCGCCAGTGGCACGCCACCCGCACCTTCGACGCCTCGCTTCGGGTGCTGGCGAGCCTCGACCACGAGGTCAGCCGTCGGGGCGCCTACCACGCCTACGTCGGGTCGGGCGAG
>DASZJY010000364.1:0-8362 GCA_035947635.1 Acidimicrobiales bacterium
CGGGGTTGACGTGCTCGAGGGCTACGGGTTGTCGGAGACCTCGCCGGTGGTCGCGTTCAACCGGCCCGGCCGCAAGCGGCCCGGTTCCGTCGGCCTCCCTATTCCCGGCGTCGAGCTCACCCTCGTCGACGAGAGGGGACGGGTCGTCACCGAGCCGGGTAGGCCCGGGGAGATCTGGGTCAGCGGCCCCAACGTGATGAGGGGCTACCTGGGCAATCCGGAGGCGACCGCCGAGGCGATCACCGACGGGTGGTTCCACACCGGCGACATCGGCACGCGTGATGCCGACGGCTACTACCGCGTCGTCGACCGCATGAAGGACGTGATCCTGCGAGGCGGCTTCAACGTGTACCCGCGGGAGGTGGAGGACGTGCTGTGCGGCCATCCCGACGTCGTCGAGGCGGCCGTCGTGGGCATGCCCGACGAGCGCTACGGCGAAGAGGTGGTGGCCTTCGTGGTCCTGGGAGCGGGGGCGTCGACGACGGCCGCAGACCTCGAGGCGCACTGCCGGCAGCGCCTCGCCACCTACAAGTACCCGAGGCGGGTCGAGATGGTGGACAGCCTGCCCCACGGCCCCACCGGCAAGGTGCTGAAGCGGGAGCTGCGAGCCACGGCGATGGCCGTCGACGTGGCCGCGTCGTCTCCGGTTGCGGTCTCAGGGGCTCGGGGCTGAGACTCGCCCGGTGCGGGTGCTCTTCTGCGGCGTGAGGGGTTCGACGCCCGCCCCCGGTGCCGCCTACGTGCGCCATGGCGGCCACACGTCGTGCGTCGCGTTGTCGCACGACGACGGGCTTCCGAGCCTCGTCCTCGACGCCGGCACCGGGTTGCAGAACCTGTCGCGGCACCTGGATGGTCGCCCGTTCCGGGGGACGATCCTGCTCGGCCACCTCCACTGGGACCATACGCACGGCCTGCCCTTCTTCTCCGCCGGCGACCGGCCCGACAGCGAGGTCACCCTCGCCATGCCCTCCCAGGGTGACCCGGAGCAGGTGCTCGAGCGGGCCATCTCGCCTCCGCACTTCCCGATCACGCCCCGTCAGCTCCGCGGGAAGTGGCGCTTCGTCGCGCTGGAGGCCGGAGAGCACCACTTCGAGGGCTTCGACGTGGTGGCGGCGGACATCCCCCACAAGGGGGGTCGAACCTTCGGCTTCCGAGTCTCCGACGGCCGGGCAACGGTCGCCTACCTGTCCGACCACAGCCCGATCGTCGCCGGAGAAGGCCCCGACGGGCTGGGCGAATTTCACCCGGCGGCCATGGACCTGGCCCGTGACGTCGACCTCCTCGTCCACGACGCCCAGCACACGGCCGCCGAGTTCCCGGCCCGCCGGCACTTCGGGCACTCGGCGGTCGAGTACGCGGTGGAACTGGCGCAGCAGGCCAGGGCGCGAACCCTCGTGCTGTTCCACCACGACCCCGCTCGCACCGACGACGAGATCGACGCCCTAGTGGCGGCCCACGCCGGTGGAAGGGTGGAGGTGGTGGCAGCGGCCGAGGGCCTCGCCATCGACCTGTGACGCCAGGGGCGCCCCGGTCACTCCGCCCGCAGGGTGGCGGCCACCGGCGTCCTTGCCGCCGAGCGGGCGGGCACCGCGGCCACCAGGTTGGCTACCACCAGGAGGCCGGCCCCGATGGCGGCGAGGAGTAGGGCGGGCACCGCCGGTTGGGCGAGCACCGGGAGCCGCGCCGCGAACAGCATCCACAACCAGCGACCGAGGGCGACGCCCAGGGGCACGCCTACCAAGAGGCCGACGCCGACGACGATCGAGGACTGCCACACCACGGTGGCGGAGATCTGCCCGCGGGTGAAGCCCAGCGACTTCAAGAGCGACAGGTCGCGTCGACGACGCCCGACGCCCGACGCCAACGTGAGCCCTAGGGACACCACCGCGGCCAGCACGAGCACGCCGCCGAGGATCACCGGAGTGGCGCCCATCGAGTCGTAGTTCACGATCTCCGCCGGCCGCTGTACGGGGATGACCTCGGTCGTACCCCTGAGCCGGCCGATGCCGGGCAACCGCTCGGCGATCCGGGCCACTGCCGCCTCGCGATCGACCCCCTCGCGGAACCGGACGAACAGGGCGGTCGGCCCTGTGCCGGCGTCGTCCCGACCGGGGGCCTGGTCGTAGGCCACGAGCGCGCCAGTGCCCAGCGTGGTGTAGGAGCCGAGGATGGGCCCCACCGTCGGGAAGACGGCCGTGCCGACGATGCGCAGTCGCCGGCGTCCGTCCTGCGACGCTACCTCCACCGTGTCGCCGACCTGCTTGTCCAACTCCGACAGGGTCTGCGAGCCCAGCACGACCTCGTCGCGCGCTCGCACCGACCGCCCCGACAGCATTGGGGGGATCACTGCCGCGCCCGGCTCCGTGCCGATCGCCGGTACGTCCCGGCCCTCGATGTCGAGCGACTGGAAGTGGGCGCCCGACCAGGCGCCCACCGCCGGGTCGCCGTCCAAAACGTCGTGGGCCTTGGCCACGTCGATCTCCCCGTACCCCGTCTCGGCGACGACGGTGAGGTCCCAGTCCCAGCCGTAGAGGCGGGGCTTGTCCACGAGTGAGCGCAGGCTGGAGCCGAACACGAGGGCGGCGACGAGGGCGACGACTGCGACGACCGCTCCGCCGAGGGCGGCCCGCACCGGAACCGACGCCCGCCCCTCGCCGGGCTCGAGGGCCAGGCGCATCCCCACCACCGCCGGCGCCGGCATTCCGGCGGCCGCCACCGCTCCGGCGAGGGGCGAGCGCTGGGCGACTCGCCCGCGGGCGATCGCCTGGCGGCGATGCGGCGCCTGGCGTACGGCCGCCACCAGGGCGATCGCCGAAAGGGCCAGCGCGAACCCGACCGCTCCCAGCACCAGGACGGTCCAATCGAAGGAGATGCCGGGGTCCACCTCGACCCGACGTAGGGGCCCGATCGGCGCGAGCGGCGACAAGAGGACGGCCACGAGGAGCGCCCCGGTGATCCCGGCGACGACCGAGAGCGCCGCCCCCGGCAGTGCGACCACCGAGGTGAGGTGGGGCGCGGCGCCCACGGCCCGCAAGATCGCCAGGTCGTCCCGTTCGGCCCGCAGGAGGCGCAGCAAGGCCTGGCCCACGAGCAGCAGGGTGGCCAACCCGGCCAGGGCCCCGAAGACGCCCAGGGCGACGGCCAGGGGGCGCACCGCCTTCTGAATGCGCGCCGTCACCGCTGCCCGTTCCCGGAAGCGGGGCTCGGCGTCCTCAGCCGAGGCGGCCGCAGCGTAGACCTGCTTGAACCGGGCGGCGTCGCCCGCGCCACCCTGCAGCCTCACGCCAGTCCAGGCGTAGGTGGCGTGGCGCCGCTCCCGCTCGGTGAAAGCAGGCGTGAGGAGGAGCCGCGGCGCCCAATCGGTGTCGTCCTGGACGACCTCGTCGGGGAACAGGCCGACGGCCACGACGGTGACATCGAGGCGATCGACGGGCGGGGGCGGGGCGTCCCCGTAGACGGCCTCCTCGTCCTCGGGGGTGAAGATCGCGATGGGCAACCGCTGGCCGAGACGAATGCCCGAGGCACGGGCCAGGTGCTTGTTGACGGCCACTTCGTCGGGACGAGCGGGATCGGGAAGGCGGCCTTCGGTGACGGCGAAGCGGTCGTAGACGAAGTGGAGCCCGTCGAGGCTGCCCACCAGCTCCGGTTGAAACGAGAAGTCGACGCGGCCGTCGGGCGCCACGACTCCTCCGACGAAGGACATGTAGCTCGCGGTGCCTGTCACGCCGGCGATCTCTCTGGCCGTTTCCGGGTGCTCGACCTCGTACCTGCCGGCGTTGACGTGCACGTCGAGGGCCCTGCCCGCCTCCCGGAAGCGGGAGTATCCCGACGACGTCCGGCGGGCGCCGGCCAGTGACGCCAGGGTGAGCCCTCCGAGTAGGGCCAGAAGGAGGGCGACGCCGAGGTACGAGCGGGCGCGCGTCCGCAACGAGCGACGGCAGCAGTACCAGACCGCGCTCATGGGGCCCGACCCAGCCGCTTCAACGCCGCTCGGGCTGCCCACCATCCGCACATGCCATGGACACCCGCTCCGGGCGGGGTGGAGGCCGAGCAAAGGAAGGCCGCCGTGCCGTCGAGAGGGACCGTGTAGGGGTCGACGGCCAGACGCGGGCGGGCGACGAGCTGTAGCCCACCGTGCGACCCGCCGGCCACGTCGCCGCCGACGTTGTTGGCGTTGTGGCGCTCGAGGGCGGCCGGCCCCATGGTGTGGCGTGCCAGCACGAGGTCGCGAAACCCTGGGGCGAACCGCTCGATCTGGCCCTCGATGGCATCCGTCATGTCCACGGTCGACCCGTTGGGGACATGGCAGTACGCCCAGAAGGTGTGCTTCCCAGCGGGCGCCCGGGAAGCGTCGAAGCGGCTGGGCTGGGCCGTCAGCACGAACGGGCGCTCGGGGTGGCGACTTCTGGCCACCTCGTGCTCGGCGGCAGCCACCTCATCGAGCGTCCCGCCGACGTGCACGGCCACCGCCCGGCCACACTCCTCGGCTTTCCAGGGGACGGGGCCATCGAGGGCGTAGTCGATCTTGAACGCGCCGGGCCCGTAGCGGAAGCGGGCCAGCCGGCGCCGGTACCCGGGCGGCAGGCGGTCTCCGGCCACTGCCAGCACCTGCCGGGGAGTGAGGTCGAAGAGCACGGCCCGTGCCGGGGGCAGTTCGGCCAAGGACGTCACGCGGTGGCCGGTGACCAGCTCGCCCCCGAGGGAGGTCAGGTAGGAGACCAGGGCGTCGGTGATCCGCTGTGACCCGCCCTTTGCCACCGGCCAGCCGACGGCGTGGCCGGAGGCGGCGAAGGTCAGCCCGAACGTCGACGTCAGCGGCGCCCGCAGGTCGAGGATGGCGTGGCCGGCCAACCCGGCGAAGAGGCCTCGAGCGGCTTCCCCCTCGAACAGGCGGCGGGCCAGGGTCGTCGCCGGCCAGAGTGCCCGCATCCCGAAACGGGCCAGCACCAGCGGATGGCGTGGGAGCCTGAGCATGGGCCCGAGCACCGAGGACAGCAAGTCGTCCCACCGGCCGACGAGCGGCGCCAGCAACCGGCGCCAGGCGGCGGCGTCGGGCGCAAGCTCCTCCACGGTGGTATCGATCGACCGCTCGAGCACCGCGGCCGAGCCGTCGGGAAGGGGATGGGCGGCCGGTGCCTCGGGGTGGACCCACATGAGGCCGTGCTTGGCCAGCGGCAGGCCCGAGAACACCGGCGACGCCGCCCCCAGGGGGTGGACGGCCGAGCACACGTCGTGGACGAACCCGGGGAGGGTGAGCGCCTCGGACCGGCAGCCGCCGCCGGGGGTGCCGGCGGCCTCGAGCACCACCACCGAGCAGCCCGCCTGGGCCAGCGTGACCGCCGCCACCAGGCCGTTGGGGCCCGCGCCGACGACCACCGCGTCGGTCAACGAGCCTCCTCCCTCCGGTGGCCACGGCTGACCTCGGCCAGCGCCTCTCGATCGAGCTGGTCGGCGGCGGCGACCGCCACCTTGGCCGGCGTCACCGCCCGCAGCGTCGCCGTCCGGGTCCCCCCCTCGAGCAGGGCCCGCTCGCCGAGGATGGCGCCGGGGCCCACCTCGGCCAGACGGGCGCCGTCGACCTCCACCGCCAGCACGCCGTCGAGGAGCAGGAACAACGAGTCCCCCGGGTCTCCCTGCTCGACGAGGGTCCGGTCCTCGTGCAGCTTCTTGATCTTGGGCCTGGTGCCCGCCTGCATGATGGTGGCGGCCAGCTGCCGCTCCAGGGCGGTCTCGGCGACGGTGACCAGCGCGGGAGAGTCCTCGTCGCCCCACGGCGAGTGGCGGCCGAAGGCGCTGCGGTACCACTCCTTGAAGTCGATCATCCCGGTCTTGGCCGCCAGCGCCCCCGTCTGGTCGTACACCCAGTGGCGGGGGAAGGGGCTGGCGCCGACCACCTCCCAGTCGGAGGAGCCGTCGGCGCGGATCGTGAGCGCGAGCGTCGACCAGGCCAGGGGGGCGGCGACCTGCACGAAGGGGGGCCGCCGGACCGTCCTCGGAGCGGGGACGCCGGTCCGGCCGCCGGCGGTCTGGACGAAGCGGACCCCCGCCTCGGAGACCTCGGGCTCCGGACGCAGGTCGGGGAAGGCGACCGCGGCGAAGACGACGTCCTTCGGCCCGAGCCGGACGGTCGTCGACCCGATGTGGCCGCTGCCGGAGTGTCCCCAGGCCACCACCCGGCCGTCCTCCACCTCGATCCACGCCCGCAGTTCGTTGGCGAACCGGAAGCGGTCCGCCCGGCGCAGCTCCTCGAGGTCGTCGAGGACGTCGGGCGGCGGCGGGTCGTAGTGCGCCATCCCCAGCTCGAAGGGAAGCTTCGTCATCCCCTTCACGGCCTCCGAGGGGATCCACGACAGGGACGTGACCGACGATTCGATTCTCATCGCCTCTCCTTCGAACGGTCCTCGCCCAACCATAGAGACGGCCCCGACGGCCTCCAAGGGTGCTGGCCGGCGTGGTGGCGTACGGCTGCCACCACTCCGGCACGGGTGGTTCCTCCCTTGACCCTGTGGTCGCGGTGGGGCCAAATGGGCAGGTGACCGCCAGCGCCAGCCAGATCACCGTCTTCCTGGCCGACGACAACCTCATCGTCCGCGAGGGTGTGCGCGCCCTCATCGGGCTGGAGGCCGACATGGCTGTCGTGGGGGCGGCGGCCGACTACGACGGGCTGGTGTCGGGAGCGGAGGCGGCGGCGCCCCACGTTCTCGTCACCGACATCCGCATGCCCCCCAGCTTCCAGCAGGAGGGGATCGACGCCGCCAAGCAGGTGCGCAAGCGCCATCCGGGCACCGGTGTCGTCGTGCTGTCGCAGTACGACGACCCCGAGTACGCCATCTCCCTTCTGGCCGAGGGATCGGCGGGCTACGCCTACCTGCTCAAGGACCGCCTGGCCGACAGCGACCAGCTGACCCGGGCCATCCGGGAGGTGGCGACCGGCGGCTCGCTGCTCGACCCGACCATCGTCAGGGCGCTGGTCAACCCGGTCACCTCGGACGGCGACCTCTCGCCGTCCGACGAGGAGCTGCTGAACCTGTTGGCCGAGGGCCGCCCCATCAAGGCCATCGCCGCCGCCCAGGACACGACGCCAGAGTCAGTGGCCGACGCCATCGAGAAGCTGTTCCTCACGCTGGCCCAGCAGGCGAGCACGGGCGCAGCCAGCTCCCTGCGGCGGCTCCGCATGCTCCACCAGGCCATCGTGCTGCGCGAGGAGCAGGGGGAGACGCTCAGCCGGCTGCTGCCCGGCGGCGTCGCCGAGAAGCTCCGGCGCGAGGGCCGGCGGATCGGCCACACGGAGATGCTCGACGTCACCGTCCTCATGTCGGACATCCGGGGGTACTCGGCGATCGCCGAGAGAGCCGATCCCTCGGTGCTGGCCGGCCAGCTCAACGAGCACCGGGCCGAGATGAACAGGGCCGTGCTCGCCGCCGGAGGGACGGTCATGCAGTTCGTCGGTGACGCGGTCATGGCCGTCTTCGGCGCCCCGCTGGCCCAGGACGACCACGCCGATCGGGCCGTCAAGGCGGCACGCGACATGCACCTGGCCCAAGCAGAAGTCAACCGGCGGTGGGAAGCCGTCGGGCTACCCGCCTTCGGGCTCGGCATCGGGCTGTCGAGCGGACAGGTGGCGGCGGCGCTGCTCGGCTCGGAGGAGCGCCTCGAGTACAGCCTGGTCGGGGACGCGGTGAACTTGGCCCAGCGCCTCCAGCAGTGGGCGGCGGCGGGCCAGACGGTGGTCAGCCAGGCCACCGCCGACGCCCTGGACGACAGCGTCGAGCTCGTGCCGCTGGAGCCGGCTGTCGTGAAAGGGCGGGAGTCCACCGTGCAGGCGTATCGGCTCGTAGGACAGGAGGGTGCGGAACATGCGTAGGCACCGGGTGGTGCCAGCATCACCGCAGCCCCACGTGCCTGCGCACTTCCCTCTGAACGGGCGTTCTGTCTCAATGACGATGGATCCGATCCGGGGGAGGACGACACGATGAGCACCGGGCCCGAGGCGAACGGCACCAACCTGGTCCTGGAGACGAAGGGCGTCCGCAAGACGTACGAGTCCGAGGGCGCCCCGGTGAGGGCGCTGCGCGGAGTGACCATGTCGATGGCGGAGCGGGAGTTCGTCGCCGTCATGGGTCCTTCCGGATGCGGCAAGTCCACACTGCTGAACCTGGTGGCGGGCCTGGACACGCCTACCGAGGGTGAGATCGTCGTGGCCGGGGAGTCGCTCAGCGGCAAGGACGAGAACGCCCTGGCCCGGATGCGCCGGGCCCACATCGGGATCGTGTTCCAGTTCTTCAACCTCCTCGAGGGGATGACGGTGCTGGAGAACGTCACCCTGCCGGCGATCATCGCCGGCAGCCCCCGCCGGCGCGCC
>DASZJY010000365.1:0-4745 GCA_035947635.1 Acidimicrobiales bacterium
GGCGGCGACCGCCTCGCCGGAGACGGCGGAGCCGGCGACGGTAGGGGCCGCCCTGGAGCCGGCCGCCACCGCCACCGCGCCGGCGGCGTCGGGCCGCGAGCTCGAGCGGGCCGTCGCCCTCGAGCGCCAGCACCGCGAAGCCCTGCCGGCTCGTGGCGCGCCGGCGCCTCCTCCCGCGCTGCCCCCCGACGAGGAGACCATCGGGGTCACCCGTCGCCAGGTCCTCAACCGGGGCATCGTCACCTCGTTCTCGCTGATCCTCGCCAGCTTCGGAGGGGCCTCGTTGGCCTTCCTGTGGCCGACGCTCTCGGGGGGTTTCGGCTCCAAGATCCGGGCGGGCAAGCTCGAGGAGATCCTGAGTGAGATCGAGGACACCAAGGAGCCCTTCTACCTGGCCTCCGGACGCTTCTACATCAACCCGTACCCGACGGACGCCGTCGCCGCGGCCAGGCAGGTCGAGGCCTACTCGGCGGTGATCGAGGGTTACGAGCAGGGCATCGTGGCGCTGTACCAGAAGTGCGTGCACCTGGGCTGCCGTGTTCCGTGGTGCTCGGCCTCGCAGTGGTTCGAGTGCCCCTGCCACGGCTCCCAGTACAACCGCGTCGGTGAGAAGAAGGGCGGGCCCGCGCCCCGGGGCCTCGACCGCTTCGCCGTCGACGTGCAGGGGGGCATCGTGGTGGTCGACACCAGCAAGCCCATCGACGGGCCGCCCGTCGGCACCAACACCACCGGCCAGGAGGCCGAGGGCCCGCACTGCGTAGGCGCGGGCGAGTGACCGAGCAGGGCGAGCGGGGCCGCCGGCACCTGCCTGCCGCCGGCCACCCGCGGGGACCGGCGGTCCCTCCGGGCGAGCCGAGCGCAGGTCACCAGGAGCCACAGTGATCGTCCTCGGTGCCAGCCAGCCTCAGAGGGTCGGGCTGTGGATCGTGGTGGTGCTCACGGCGGGATGGGTCATCTACCTGATCAGCACCACCCGCCGCACCTACGAGCCCGGATCCGAGCGGGAGACGGCGCCGAACCGAAAGATCTACTACGACGACGACGGCCTGGAGGGCCCGCGGCTCACGAAGTACCTCTGGTGGGCCTTCGCCATGCTGGCGATCACTGCGGTGGCGTTGCCGCTCTACTGGCTGCGCGAGCCGTTCCGCCAGCGGGGGGCCGGCCTCGACCGCGGCACCGCCTACTTCGAGCACAAGGCGGTCGAGCGGGGGCGCGCCGCCTTCCAGAACTCGCCCGGCAACCCCCCGACGCCCCACGAGCCCCACTACGGGTGCGAGACCTGCCACGGCGGTGAGGGCGTGGGGGGCCAGGCCACCTACACGTTCCAGGACCCGTCCAACCCCGACGCACCGCCTCGGCAGGTGAAGTGGGAGGCGCCTGCCCTCAACACGGTCATGCTGCGCTACCGCAAGGACGAGGTGCGGAACATCATCGTCTACGGGCGTGCCGGCACCCCGATGCCCGGTTGGGGCGTGGCCGGAGGGGGCGCTCTCAACGACCAGCAGATCGACGAGCTCCTCGCGTACCTCGAGCACATCCAGCTCGACCCCGAGGAGGTCAAGAAGCAGGCCCTCGAGCAGTACGGCCTCGACGGCGAGAAGCTCTTCGACGGCTACTGCGCCCGCTGCCACACCCAGGGCTACTCCTACGGCGAGCCCGGGCCCCGGGGCGCGGGAGCGTTCGGCCCCGCCATCGACAACGGCAGCACCCTTCGCCAGTTCCCCAGCAACGAACTGCACGTCGAGTGGGTCGCCAAGACGGCCGAGTTCGGTGAGCAGTACGGCGTCCGCGGGATCAGCAAGGGCGTCATGCCCCACTTCGAGGAGGTCCTCACGCCCGAGCAGATCCAGGCCATCGTCGACTACGAGCGAGGCCTTTGATGCTGACCCTCGTCCTCGGCGCGCTCAGCTGGAACCCCCAGGTCAAGGGCGCCCTCTACGTCATCCTCGCCCTGATCATCCTTCCTGGCTCCGCGTTCCTGCTGCTCTCCACCAACATGGGCGCCCGCCTCGGCTTCCTGCTGGCCGCCGCCGGATTCTTCGGCTGGATGACCGCCCAGGGTGGGATCTGGTGGGTCTACGGCCAGGGATACAAGGGCAAGGAGCCGAGCTGGAAGATCGAGTCGGTCGTCAACGGTGACATCGCCCGCAATGCCCAGAACGACGCCCTCGAGGGGTTCCCGGAGGACTGGGAGAAGCTCGAGCCGTCCGATCCGGCGGTGCTCGACGCCCAGCCCGTCGCCGACTCGCGCCTTGTCGGCCCCCGGGCCACGTTCCGCAGCGCCTCCGACTACGTGCTGCTGCAGACGGCGAAGACGGGAGGCGAGACCTACGGGCCGCTCCACCTCCTCAACTTCAGGCCGTTCGACGTCTTCCACGAGCCCCACTACCTGGTGATCCAGGTTCAGAAGGCGCTCCCCCAGGAAGCGGCCGGCGGGCAGCCGCCACCCACTCCGCAGCCCGACCCGTCGGCCGAGCCCGTGGCCGTCCTCCTGGTGCGCGACCTCGGGAACCTGCGGCTCTACCCCGCCCTCATCACTCTCTCGTGCGGCGCCATCTTCGGCGTCATCTGCTACACCCTGCACCAGCGGGACAAGGAGGCAGCCGCCTCACGCGAGTAAGCTCGGGAGGGCCGTGGCCCAGTACCTGCCGCTCCTGGTGATGCTGATCCTGGCCACCCTGTTCGCAGGGCTGTCGTTTCTGGCGTCCAGCCTCTTGGGCCAGCGCAAGCGGCCGACCCTCGCCAAGCTGGCTCCCTACGAGTGCGGCATCGTCCCCGACCGCGAGCCGGCCGAGCGGTTCCCGGTGCGCTTCTACCTCGTGGCGATGATCTTCATCATCTTCGACATCGAGATCATCTTCCTCTACCCATGGGCGGTGATCTACCGCCAGCTGGGCGCCTTCGGGCTGTGGGAGATGATGATCTTCGCCTCGGCCGTGTTCCTCTCGTTCGTGTACCTGCTGGGGCGGGGCGCGCTCAACTGGGGGCCGGCCAAGCACCTGCTCCCGCTGACCCAGGTGCCCTCCGGAGCACGCGCTCCCGGGCGTTCCACAGAGTCCACGATCCGCCGGGTGGGCGACGTCGGCCGGGCCCCCGTCTCGACCACCGCCGGCGGCGACGGTCCCGCCGGGGACGGCCCCCGCCGGGGCGGCCAGGCGGCCTAGTGCGGCACTGATGGGACTCGACGACCTCAACCACAACTTCCTCACCGGTCAGCTGGAAGACCTTGTGAAGTGGGCCCGACGCAACAGCGTGTGGCCGGCCACCTTCGGGTTGGCGTGCTGCGCCATCGAGATGATGGCCACCGGTGCCGCCCACTTCGACCTCGCCCGCTTCGGCATGGAGGTCTTCCGGGCCTCCCCCCGCCAGGCCGACCTCATGATCGTCGCCGGACGGGTCTCCCAGAAGATGGCGCCGGTGCTCCGCCAGGTCTACGACCAGATGATGGAGCCCAAGTGGGTCATCTCGATGGGCGTCTGCGCCTCCAGCGGCGGAATGTTCAACAACTACGCCATCGTGCAGGGTGTCGACCAGGTCGTGCCCGTCGACGTGTATTCGCCCGGTTGCCCGCCGGGGCCCGAGACGTTGATGCACTCGATCCTGACCCTGCACGAGCTCATCCGCACCGGGGAGATAACCCGCCGCCGGGGTCAGACCGGTGCCGGCGCCGGGATCAGGGCCGAGGAGCGTCCCGTCACCGTCGCCACGCCGAGGTAGTGCAGCGGTGAGCCAGCCGCACGGGCGTGACCAGTTCGCTCCGGACGAAGTCCCTCCCGAAGAGGAGCCCGCTCTCGTCCACGGCGTGCCGGCGTCGTTGTCGAGGGGCCAGCTGGTGGTGCATCCGGGCCGTGACCGTTACCTCGCCGTGGTTGCAGCGCTGCGGGACGAGGGCTACCAGATGTGCGTCGACCTCACCGGCGTGGACTACCTCACCCACCCGGGGCGCACGCTGCCTCCCGGCGTCACGCCCGAGCGCTTCGAGGTAGTGGTGAACCTGCTGTCGTTCACGGGGCGCAAGCGGCTGCGGGTGCGCGTCCAGGTCCCGGATGACGATCCCACAATCCCGTCGCTGTTCGAGCTGCACCCCGGCACCGAGGCCCACGAGCGGGAGACCTACGACATGTTCGGCATCATCTTCGTCGGCCATCCCGACCTCACCCGCATCCTCATGCCCGACGACTGGGAAGGCCACCCGTTGCGCAAGGACTACGGCGTCGGCCGCATCCCCGTGCAGTTCAAGGGCGATCCGGGGCCCCGATGAGCGAGCGCCCAAGCGGAGCGCCGCCTGCATGGCCGAACGCAGCGGAGGAGCGCAGCTCCCCGCAGACATTCGTCGGTGCAGTACCGACGATGGTGCACCGATGAGCCAGACGGTCGAGACCCCCGACACCTCCCAGGAGGTGCAGCTCCGCGTCGAGACAACTGGTGCTGAGGCGCTCAGGGACATCGACTGCGTGCTGCGGATCCCCCACCTGCCCGAGAGCGTGGAGTCCCAGCCGACCGCCGACGACACCATGATCATCAACATGGGGCCGCAGCACCCCAGCACCCACGGGGTGCTGCGGGTGATGATGGAGCTCGACGGCGAGACCGTCCTGCGGGCCAAGCCGGTCATCGGCTACCTGCACACCGGGATGGAGAAGCAGGGAGAGGAGCTCACCTACCTCCAGGGCCCGACCAACGTGACCCGGATGGACTACGTCTCGCCGATGTTCAACGAGCTGGTCTTCGCCCTGGCCACCGAG
>DASZJY010000366.1:0-3034 GCA_035947635.1 Acidimicrobiales bacterium
CGTACGTCTTCCGGTGTGACAACGCTCCCGAACCGGTACCACGAGCACCAGGCGAACGGCGCGGGCGTCTCGGCCCGGGCGGAGGCTTCCTCGCCCCAGTGGCTGCCGGCGACCCAGGGGCGCTCTACGCCGAGTACGCCCGCCACTGGGGCGAGGAAGCCTCCGCCCGGGCCAAGACGCCCGCGCCGTTCGCCTGGTGCTCGTGGTACCGGTTCGGGAGCGTTGTCACACCGGAAGACGTACGACGCCAGCTCCGGCCCGCCCGGGCCCACGGTCTCGAGGTGATCCAGATCGACGACGGGTGGCAGGCACGGGTCGGTGACTGGGACCACTGCTCGTCGACGTGGTCTGACGGCGTCGCCGCCCTGGCCGAGGAGATCCGGGCCACCGGCATGCGCGCCGGCATCTGGACGGCGCCCTTCCTCGTCGCTGAGACGAGCACGGTGGCGACGCGCCATCCCGACTGGCTCCTGCGCGACCACCGTGGGCGTCCGATCCGGGCGATGGACCACACCACGCTCTGGGGCGGCTGGGCGGTGACGTTGGACACCACCCACCCCGGCGTGCTCGACCACCTGCGAGCCACCTACGCCCGGCTCGTCGAGCAGGGCTTCGACGTCCACAAGCTCGACTTCCTCTACGCCGGCGCGCTGCCGGGACGGCGCCGCGACCGCTCCGTCACCCGTGCCCAGGCGCTCCGCCTGGGGCTCGACGCCATACGGTCGACCGTCGGCGACAGTGCATTCCTGCTCGGCTGCGGCTGCCCGCTGGGACCGGCGGTCGGCGTCGTCGACGCCATGCGGGTCGCGCCCGACACTTCCGTCTGCTGGGCGCGACCGGCCGAGGTCGCCGGCTTGGAGGAGGCAGCACCTTCGGCCGCGAACGCCCTGCGGACGTCGCTTCTGCGGTCGCCCCTGCACCGACGGCTGTGGATCAACGACCCCGACTGCCTGATCCTGCGCCATCCCCTCGAGAGCCGCACCGCCGGCCAGCAACGCCTCGTCGTGGAGATGGTGGCCCGCACGGGCTGCTACACGACGCTCTCCGATGATCTCGCCGAGTACGGCCCCGCCGACTGGCAGCTCGTCGCCCGCCTGAGGGCCCGGTTGCCCGGCGCCGATTCTCCCGTCACCCTCGTCGACCCCTTCGCCGCCGAGCCCGTCGCCGCTCCCGCCTCCCCACCCCAGCCCAGGAGCGCGGCCTGACCCTCGTCACCCGGCTCGTCCTCCCGCTTCGTGCTAGGAACGGCGCGTGGACGTCTCCGGTCTGCTCCTCGAGCTCTACGGCCGCATCCCGCCCCTGGCGCGCCACGCCGTCGAGGGCCTCGACGTCGAACAGCTGACCGCGCGTCCCGGGCCTCGGGCCAACACCATCGCCTGGTTGATCTGGCACCTGACGAGGGTGCAGGACGGCCACGTCGCCGAGATCCTCGGGGCCGACCAGCTCTGGGCCCACGGCGACTGGGCCCGCCAGCTCGGGCTCGATCCGGATCCCGCCAACACCGGCTACGGGCACTCCGCCGACGACGTGGCGACCGTCCGACCCGAGCGGCCCGAGGTGCTGCTGGAGTACCTCGACGCCGTCGACGCCCGGACCCGCGAGATGCTGCGGAACCTGACCGCCGCCGAGCTCGACCGCATCGTCGACCGGCGCTGGGACCCTCCCGTGACGCTCGGCGTGCGCCTCGTGAGCATCGCCGACGACAGCGTGCAGCACGCCGGCCAGGCCGCCTACGTGCGGGGGCTCCTGGGCGCCTGAGCGGCCGCCGTGGGCGCGGGCCGTGTGTGGGGGCCCTGGCGGGAGGACGTGGGACGCGAGGAGGTGAGCTGGCCGACGCCAACCACCAGCGCCTTTGTGCGATCGACCCCTTCTTGACTGGGTCGATCGAACAACGTTCGTGAAGGGTCAGCCGCCAACGGCGCGGCGACGGTCCTCGAGCAGCCGTCGCTCGACGGCATTGGCGGTGCAGGACAGGGCGGCGTCGTAGGCGGCGACCGCCTCTCCGTCCCGGCCGAGGCGGTGGAGGAGGTCGGCGCGGGCGGCGTGGTACAGGTGGTAGTCGTCGAGGCGGAGATCCTCGACGATGGCGAGTGCCGGCCCCGGGCCGTCCACCTCGGCCAGGGCGATGGCCCGGTTGAGCAGCACGACCGGCGTGGGCGTGAAGGCCAGCAGCTGGTCGTACAGCTGCACGATCTGGCGCCAGTCGGTGTCGGCGGCGGTGGCGGCGTCGGAGTGCACGGCGCTGATCGCCGCCTGGATCTGGTACGGGCCCGGTGCGTTGCGGCGCAGGCACGCTCGCACGAGCGCCTGGCCCTCGGCGACGAGCGCCCGGTCCCAAAGGGACCGGTCCTGGTCGGCGAGGACGACCAGCGACCCGTCGGCGTCCGTTCGGGCCGAGCGGCGGGACTCGGTGAGGAGCAGGAGGGCGAGGAGACCGAGCACCTCGGGCTCGTCGGGCATGAGCTCGGCGAGGAGGCGGGCCAGCCGGATGGCCTCGGAGCACAGCTCGGAGCGGACCAGGTCGTCCCCTGCGGTGGCGACGTACCCCTCGTTGAACACGAGGTAGATCACCGCCAGCACCGGGCGGAGCCGGTCGGGCAGCTCGGCGTCGCTCGGCACCCGGTAGGGGATGTTGGCGGCGCGGATCTTGTTCTTGGCCCGCACGAGCCGCTGGGCCATCGTCGTCTCCGAGACGAGGAACGCCCGGGCGATCTCGGCCGTCTGGAGGCCGGCGATCAGCCGCAGGGTGAGCGCGACCTGGGCGCCGGTGGCCAGCGCCGGGTGGCAGCACGTGAAGATCAGTCGGAGACGGTCGTCTTGCACTGGTCCTACCTCGGTCGGTTCGTCCTCGCCATGGAGCAGGGCGGCCTGCTCGTGACGGTCGTCGCGGGACGACTCGCGGCGCAGCCGGTCGATGGCGCGGTTGCGGGCGGTGGTGATGATCCACCCTGCCGGGCTCGGTGGGAGGCCGGTCCCCGGCCACCGCTGGAGCGCCACGACGAACGCCTCCTGGACCGCCTCTTCGGCGATGTCG
>DASZJY010000367.1:0-3126 GCA_035947635.1 Acidimicrobiales bacterium
CATGGCCTCCTCGACGAGCGCCCGGTCGGCCGCGGAGACGCGGGGTTCCCGGCGCGGGCGCCAGCGCCGGAAGGCGAGGGTCAGCCCTCCCACCGCCAGCACCGCGCCCACCGCCGGCAGCGCCCACACCAACCCGGCCACGCCCCGGCGCTCAGGCTTCAGCAGGATGTCGGAGCCGTACCGGTCGACGAAGAAGGCGAGAATCTGGGTGTCGCTCTGCCCCGCTCGCACCCGGCGTAGCGACTCGTCGCGAATGAACTGGGCGGCGGGGGCGTCGGAGTCGGCCGCCGAGAGGCCGCGGCACGTGGGGCAGCGAACCTGGGCGGCGATCCGGTTGGCCCGCTCGGCGTCGGTTGGGGGGCCGTCGCCGCGCCGGGCGCCGAAGGTCAGCGCGCCTACCAACACGACGGCCATGAGCACCCACGACCAGACGGCGACACCCGTGGCGGCGGTGCCGCCGTCCGGCCTAGCCATGGGGCCCGGCCACCATCGAAGGCGTCGCGACCGGCTCGTCGTCGGCGGCCGGGACCCGGTCGACGGCCGGTTGGGCGGCGGGGCTCTCCCCCGGGCGGCGGCGCGTGCGGCCCGGCCAGGCGGCGAGCAGCGTGCCCAGGGCCATCACCCCACCGCCGATCCAGAGCCAGACCACGAGGGGCTGGATGTTCACGCCGATGACGGCGGCCGTCTGGCCCTCCTCGGGGGCGGCGACCAACGTGAGGTAGACGTCCTCGAAGGGGCCGACCCGTACCGACGGGGACCCGATCGACTGGGTGGCGAACGGGAAGCGGTGGAGGGCGGGCTCGAACACCCGGTCACCGTCCACGCGGACGCGCGCCGCCACGGTCACCTTGTTGGACCGGCGCTCCTCGCTGGTGCCCAGGTACGTGACGGTGTGGCCAGCGAGGGTCGCGGTCTGCCCCGGCTCGAGCCGGAACTGCCGGCGGTGGTCGAACGAGCTGCTGGCGGCGAAGGCGACGGCCACGAGGACCACGCCGAGGTGCACGACCATGCCCCCGTTCGATCGTCCGACCAGGCCCCGCCAGGCGGGCCCGCCCTTGGCCCGTGCCGCGCGGGTGGACAGGACGAGTTGGCGGACGGCGGCGGCGGCGGCGAAGGCCCCGAGCCCGAAGGCCAGGAGGGGTGCCAGGCCCCGGACACCGACCGCCACGCAGACCACGACGGTGAGGGTGCCGACCCAGGCCGGCACCTGGAGGCGGTGGTGCAGCAGCTCCCCCGACGCCTTGCGCCAGGGCAGGGCGGGCGCAACCGCCATGAGGAAGAGGAGGGCGAAGCCGACGGGCATGGTCATGCGGTCGAAGTAGGGGGCGCCGACGGAGAGGCGGTCGCCGTTGATGGCCTCGGCGAGGAGCGGGAACACCGTGCCCAGCAGCACGACGAAGGCGAAGGCGGCGAACGCCACGTTGTTGGCGAGGAACGCGCCCTCTCGCGACACCGGCGAGTCGATCGAGCCGGGCGAGCGCAGGCGGTCGCCCCGCCAGCCGATGAGCCCGATGGACACGGCGACGACGAGGGCGAAGAAGGTCAGGAGCAACGGGCCGATGGCCGACTCGCTGAAGGCATGGACCGAGTCGAGCACGCCCGATCGTGTGAGGAAGGTGCCGAGGATCGTCAACGAGAAGGTGGCGACGAGCAACGACAGGTTCCAGACGCGCAGCATGCCCCGTCGCTCCTGCACCATCACCGAGTGGATGTAGGCGGTGGCGGTGAGCCACGGCAGGAACGAGGCGTTCTCCACCGGGTCCCACGCCCAGTAACCGCCCCAGCCGAGCACCTCGTACGACCACCAAGCCCCCAGCAGGATGCCGGCGGTGAGGAAGCCCCAGGCGAACATGGTCCACCGGCGCGTCTCCAGGAGCCACCCCTCGCCCAGCCGGCCGGTGACGAGGGCGGCCACGGCGAAGGCGAAGGGCACGGTGAACCCCACGTAGCCCAGGTACAGCATCGGCGGGTGGACAGCGACCAGGGGGTGGTTCTGAAGCAGGGGGTTGGGGCCCTGGCCGTCGGACGGCACCACCCCCGACACGATCCGGAAGGGGTTGGCGGGGCCGACCATGAGGGCGAAGAAGAAGGCGGCCACCAGCAGGGCGGTGAGCGCGGCCCAGGCGACCAGCTTGTCGGAGGCCCGGTCACGGAAGTAACGGGCCATGACCGCCAGGTAGCCGGCGAGCACCAACGCCCACAGCAGGATCGAGCCCTCGAGGGCCGACCACATCCCGGTGATCGTGTACAGCAGCGGGGTCCCCCGGCTGTTGTTGCGGGCCACGTACTCGACGGAGAAGTCGTGGCCGATGAGCGCCAGCTGCATGGCCAGCGTGGCCAGGCAGGCGCCGCCGAGCACCAGCCACGTGTAGCGGAGGCCGGCGCGCAGAAGACGGGGGTCGTCCCTCCGGAGGCCCAGGCCAAGGGTTGCCGCGCCGAGAAGGGCGGCGGCCAGGCCGAGGGCGACGCCGGCGGTGCCGAGGACGGCATTCACGCCCGAAAAGTCACCTTCTCTCCTGGATGCCCTGCGATGGCTCGCCGTGGGGGACCGCCGGGCCCCGCTGGCGGCCGGCGAGAGGCGGGTACCAGCGGCGCCGCACGCCGTGCTCGGTCACTTGCCCGGAGCGGGAACGGAGGTCACACGCTCGGGGTGCTCGGCGACGTAGGTCTCGGAGTGCTTGACGAGGATGCGGTCGCTGTCGAACGTCTGCCCCTCGAAGCGCCCCTCGAGGACGACGGGGATGCCGGGCTTGAACATCTCGGGTGGGTCGCCCCGGTGCACCACGGGCACCTCCACGCCCTTGCTCTCGATGCGGAAGGAGACATCGTCGCCCACCTGGGAGACGCTGCCCTGCACGACGGCTCCCTGGATGCGGAAGCGGTCGTCGCCGATGGACTGCCGTTGGGCCACCGCCTCGTCGGCAGTGCGGAAGTACATGGTGGCGTTGCCGAGGCCGCGGAAGACGAGGAAGCCGAGGGCGGCGACCACCACCGCCCCGGCGATCCAGAGCCTGCGGCGCTGGTCGATCACGGGGTCGGCGCGTCGGCCGGGGCCGACGGTGTGGTGGTGGCGGCCTCGCCGGCGGGGCCCGGGACGGTGGGTGGGCGGGGGGCGAGGGCACGACT
>DASZJY010000368.1:0-2475 GCA_035947635.1 Acidimicrobiales bacterium
GGTCGGACAACCCCGCTCGGGCCTCCGCCGCACAGGCGGCCAGGCTGTCGCACGCGCACCGCTCGAGCTCGCCGAGCAGGTGGTGCATGGCATGGGCCCGGGCGATGAGTGCCTCCACCTCGGGACGCTTGCGGGCAACCAACGGGGCCCACTGTGACTGCGGGTCGGCGCCGGCGTCGACGCCGTCGAGGAGGTCGCGCACCTCGGCCAGGCTGAACCCGGCGTGGCGCGCCAGGTCGATGACCGCGATGCGGTCGACCACAGACGGGCGATAGCGGCGCTTGCCCCCGACCCGCTCGGGGGCGGGGAGGAGCCCCACGCTCTCCCAGTAGCGGAGCGTGGACTGGCTGTGCCCGGTGCGCGCGGCCACTTCGCCGATGGCGAGGTCCATTTCGTGCCGCCGTCAGGCGACGCCGAAAAGTGAACGGACGGTCTCGGCGCCCTCGCCCTCGGCCGTCACGGCGAGGACGGCGGCCTCGGCCGTCGACGTGAGCGTCCACGACGCCCACCCGCAGCAGTCCCGCTCGGCGTGGACCAGACCGACCAGGTCGTGGACGACCGACTGCTCGGGGCGGAAGGTGAGGCGGACACCGCCGGGCAGCGATGCCTTCTCCACCAGAGCCTCGTCGATGACCGCCTTCCAGTCGCGCCCTCTCCGCCGCAGCTCGGGCTCGGGCAGGGTGCAGGCTGCCGCCACCGGGTCGTCCACGGGTTGCCTCCTCGAGCGGGTGTCGACCACCACCGTGCCACTTCGAGTCGGCTCGAGGTCAAGAGGCGGCAACTACCTCACGAGGCGCAGGCCCCGTCGGCTGCCGGCGGGCCCCTCGTGGACCTCGGGCGGCTCGTCGAAGTCCGGCAGCTCGTACAGAGGAAGTGGATGTTGAGGTTCGAAGAACACCGGCGGGCAGGCGTGCGGGAGGCCCGCCCGCCAGATGGCGGCCCGGATGTCGATGGGCCGGAACTGCCCCAGCGACCGGCCGGTGCGGACGGGGAAGAAGCGGTACGGCTGGCCGGTGGCGTCGAGGAAGAGCTCTCCCCGGGTCTCGTGGTGGGCGTACACCCAGACGTCGGGGCGGGGCCGGCGCCCGACCCGCCACCGGAGCTGCCACTCGTCGACCAGGATCAGCCAGGGCACCTCGTCGGCGAGGGCTCGTCGAGCCGCTCGGACGAGCGGAAGCCACCATTCGAGGCGGTGCGGCTCGTCCATCGGCGGTGTCCAGAGGCGCATGCCCACACCCTACGAACGGGGTGTGACAGGACGGGGTGTGATTCCGGGGCCATCCGACCCCCCGCCACGGGCCGCGCCTAGGGCTGGACGGAGGCCACCGTGACGGCGGAGGCGTGCGCTCCCAGGCGGCCGAGATCGGCGGTGTCGGTCGTCGCGATGACGGCGCCGCCGGCCAGATCGGCCACCGCGACGACGAAGGCGTCGACGGCCAGGTCGGAGCCTGCCCCGGCGGCGCCCAACAGCTGCCCGGCGCGGACACCGACGGCGGTGTCGACCGGCCTCACCTCGACCCGCTCTCGGCGCAACCCCGCGAAGACCGCGGCGTCGGCGGAACGCCCCCGCACGACCTCGGCGAGCACGGCGGCCACCGTCGCCACCGGCAACTCCCGCCTCCGCATCTCGTTGACGAGAGCGCGCACCCGGTCCCGGCGCACTGCCGGGCCTCGGGCGATCGCCGACAACGCTTCGCTGTCGAGGAGCAGCATCAGCCCACGTGGTGCCGGGTCCGCTCGGCCTCCCACTCCTCGACGAGACGGGCGGCCCAGTCGAGCGTCTGCGGCGGCACGGGGCCGTGTGCGCGGTCGAGCTCGCCGAGCCAGTCGTCGACGGCCGCCAGATGGCGAAGACGGGCCAGTCGCTCGGCGACGGCGGCATCGATCGCCGCCGACAGGCTCCGGGCGCCGACGAGTGCCCGCAGCTCGGCGAGGTTGGCGGCGTCGAGGGTCAGCGTGACCTTCTCCTTCGGCATGACCCGATAGTAGTACCTCTATACCATCGAGGCGGTCGTTGCGAGGGCCGTCAGCTGCCGTGGCTGAGGCCCATGGTCCACACCAGCGACCCGCGGTTTGGGCCCACGGCGAGGCTGCACACCCGGTGCGGGCAGCGGTCGCCCTCGGCCGGTTGGATGAAGGTGTCGACGCTGGCGATGCCCGACAGCCCGCTCAGGTTGCGTCTCTCGTCCAGGCCCAGCACCTCGGGGCTGGCGTTGAAGTGGGTCGCAAAGCCGGTGACGAAGGGGTCCTGGCTCCCCGCGTCGGTCACGTAGGTCGAGGGCGTCACCGTCATCTGGAACTCGCCCTCGCCGTAGCCGAAGCTCATCGGCGAAGGATCGTCGAGCTGGTAGATCATGCGGTCCTCGTCGGGGTCGAGCGACCGGTGCTCCGCCGCCCAGGTGTCGGCAACGTTGCCGACCACGGGAATGTTGGCTCCGACCGTCGCCCCTGACCCGATGGACGGCCCGCTGACCT
>DASZJY010000369.1:0-4989 GCA_035947635.1 Acidimicrobiales bacterium
CCAAGGCGAGGCTTCGGGATCGAAGAACCGCCGGGCATGTTCCTTCAAGAGCGAATATCCGAGAAGTTGAGACAATTGGGACGGTCGTCGCGGAAACATGCCCGGCGGTTCTAAGGTCCCGAAGGGGCGGGGTCGGGGCCCCGCCGGGAAGGAAGCATCGTGCGCGTCGGCCTGGTGTGCCCTTACAGCCTCTCCCTTCCGGGGGGCGTCCAGGGGCAGGTGCTGGGGCTGGCCCGTTCCATGCGCAAGCTCGGGCACGAGGCGCGGGTGCTCGGGCCGTGCGACGGACCACCGCCCGAGGTGGGCGTCATCCCTCTGGGGAACACACTCGCCACGTTCGCCAACGGGTCGGTGGCCCCGCTGGCGCCCGATCTGCCCTGTGTGCTGCGGACGATGCGCGCCCTCGACGACGAGGAGTTCGACGTCCTGCACCTGCACGAGCCCCTCGCCCCGGGGCCCACCCTCACCAGCGTGGTGCTCTCTCCGGCCCCGACGGTCGGGACGTTCCACGCCGCCGGCGGGAGCGCGGTCTACCGGTGGTTGCGGCCGCTCACCCGGTGGCTGGGGCGGCGGCTCACGGTGCGCTGCGCGGTGTCCGAGGACGCCCGGGACATGGCCGCCAAGGCACTGGGCGGCCAGTACGTCGTGCTGCACAACGGGATCGACGTGGAGTGGTTCGCCAAGGCCACTCCGTGGCCGACGACCGGGCCGACCCTCGCCTTCGTGAGCCGCCACGAGGAGCGCAAGGGCCTGGGGGTGCTGCTGGCGGCGCTGGCCCACCTGCCCAAGGACGTCCGCCTCTGGGTGGCGAGCGACGGCCCTCAGACGGCCCAGCTGCAGGCCCAGGTGGCGGGCGACCCCCGGGTCGAGTGGCTGGGCCGGATCACCGAGGAGGAGAAGGCCCAGCGCATCAAGGGAGCCGACGTGCTGTGCGCCCCCTCGCTCCGGGGCGAGTCGTTCGGCATGGTGCTGCTCGAGGGGATGGCCGCCCAGACCCCGGTCGTCGCCAGCGACCTCCCCGGCTACCGCAACGTCGGTCGGCACCGGCGGGAGGCGTTGCTCGTGCCCCCCGGCGACGCCGCCGCCATCGCCGGGGCGATCACTTCGGTGCTCGAGGACCGGGCCCTGGCCGCCGCGCTGGTGTCGGGCGGCGAGGCCCGCGCCGCCGAGTTTTCGATGGACCGCCTGGCCGAGCGCTACCTCGACCTCTTCGCGGTCGCCTGCGCCGAGCGCCGGCGTCAGGCGGTTTAGGTAGCGAGCAGCTAGCCGCGGCGGACGTCGACCACCAGGCGGGCAGGCGAGCCCAGGGTGGTGACCTTGAACGGCGAGCGGGCCGACGTCCCGACGACCCAGGTCAGCTGGGCCTCGAAGTCGCCCACCCGGACCACCTCGGTGACGACCGAGCCGTCACGGGGTCGCAACCGGTCGGGCCCGGTGTACGTCGTCCGCACCCCGGAGGCCGACACCTCGGCCCCGCTCGCGGGCGACATCCGGACCTCGAGCACCGCCTGACCCGGGACCTCCACCTCGTTGCCCGACCCGTCCTGGCGCACCGGGCGCTCCACGTACCCGACCTCGTAGCCGGGCAGGCCGGCGACGAACTCGAACACGACTCGGTCGAACCCGTCGTGGCCCGCCGCCCGCACGGTGGTCAGGAGGGCGGTCTCGCCCGCCGGCGGCGACGACACGGGCGTGAGCGAGAAGTCGCCGGCGACGGTGTCGCCGGTGACGGTGGTCGTCGGCGCCGCAGAAGTGGTCGAAGGGGCGTCGCCGGCCGCAGCGGCCATGGTGGTCGACGTCGTCAGGGGAACGCCGACCGCCACGCCCCCGCCCTCGTCGTCATCACCTGACCCGCACGCGGTCAGGAGCACCGCGAGCGCGGCACCGAGGAGGCGAAAGGAGCGACGGCCGGGCACGAAGCCACGCTAGTGGTGCCCTCTCCGTATGATGAGCGCCGCATGGTCGTCGTCATCATCGTCGTCGCAGTGGTGGTGCTGCTGCTGCTGTACCTCGTCGTCACCTACAACGGCCTTGTCACTGCGCGCAACCGCGTCGACAACGCGTGGGCGCAGATCGACGTTCAGCTCCGGCGCCGCTACGACCTGATCCCCAACCTGGTCGAGACGGTGAAGGGCTACGCCACCCACGAGCGGGAGACGTTCGAGCGCGTCACCGAGGCCCGCTCGCGGGCCATCAACGCGTCCGGCGTGGGGGAGCAGGCCCAGGCCGAGAACCTGATCACCGGCGCCCTCAAGTCGCTCTTCGCGGTGGCCGAGGCGTACCCCGACCTCGAGGCGAACGAGAACTTCCTCGAGCTCCAGGAGGAGCTCTCCGGCACCGAGGGCCGCATCGCCTATGCCCGCCAGTTCTACAACGACTCGGTGCTGCGGCTGAACACCAAGATCGAGACCTTCCCGACCAACATCGTGGCCAACGCGTTCAACTTCGAGCAGCGCGAGTACTTCGAAGCGGACGACACGTCTCGAGGGCCGGTCTCCGTGCAGTTCTGATGGCTCGGCCTCAGGGCTAGCCGGAGACCCCGGGAACCCACCTGTACGAGCAGATCTCCGCCAACAAGCGCCGCTCGGTCCTCCTCGTGGCCGGGTTCGTGCTGCTGGTGCTGGCCATCGCCTGGGCCGTCGACCTCCTCGTCGGCTACGGCGTGGCCGGCCTGGTCGTGGCCGCGGTCGTTGTCGGCATCGCCAGCTTCGTGGGCTGGTGGAAGTCCGACGCCATCGCCCTCAAGATGAGCCACGCCCGCCCTGCCGATCCCGAGCAGTACGCGCGGCTCCACAACCTGGTGGAGGGCCTCTGCATCGCCGCCGGCCTGCCGAAGCCCCGGGTCTATGTCATCGACGACCCCGCCCCCAACGCCTTCGCCACCGGCCGCGACCCCCGCCACGCGGCGGTGGCGGTGACCACCGGGTTGCTCGACAAGATGAGCCGGATCGAGCTGGAGGGCGTCCTCGCCCACGAGCTGAGCCACGTCAAGAACTACGACATCCTCGCCTCGACCCTCGCCGTCACCTTCGTGGGGATCATCACCCTGCTGGCCGACTTCACGCTCCGGTTCCTGTGGTGGGGAGGTCCTCGCCACCGCAACGACAGCAGGGGCGGCGGCCCCGGGCCGGCCGCCATCCTCGGCGTCCTGGGGTTCCTGCTGCTGCTCGCCGCCCCCCTCGCCGCCCGTGTCATGCAGTTCGCGGTGAGCCGGCGGCGGGAGACCCTCGCTGACTTCACCGGCGTCTCCCTCACCCGTTACCCGCCCGGGCTCATCTCCGCCCTCGAGAAGCTCAAGGGGGACACGACCGTCGTGCACTCGGCGTCGCGTGCGACCGCCCATCTGTGGATCGAGTCGCCGCTGGCTCGCACACCGGAGGAAGGTCGCCTAGCGTGGCTGAACCGCCTGTTCGACACCCACCCTCCTCTCGAGGAGCGGATCCAGGCCCTGAAGGAGCTCTGAGCGTGAGTCAACGACGCCTGCCCCCCCGACGTCTGCTTGCCGCCCTGGTGTGCGTCGTCGCCCTCGTCGCCGGCTGCTCGGGCGGCGACGACGACGAGGCCACCCCGCGCCCAGCTGGGCCCACCACGACGGCGCCTCCGAACACCTACCCCCTGAGCGGGCGGCCGATCGACGACCCGGCCAAGGCGTCGCGGTCGGCGCTGTCGGTCAAGATCGACAACAACTCCGCCTCCCGCCCCCAGGCCGGCCTGGACAAGGCCGACGTCCTCTACGAGGAGTTCACCGAGGGCATCACCCGCTTCATCGTGGTCTTCCACTCGACCGATGCCGACCCTGTCGGCCCGGTGCGCTCGATCCGGCCCGCCGACCCCGTGATCATCTTCCCGTTGACCGGAGCCTTCGTCTTCTCGGGGGGCTCACCCGCCATCCGGGCGCTGGTGCCGCCCGGCATCTTCACCGTCGTCGACGAGAACTCGACCGACGTCCTGAGGCGGCGCGCCGGCCGGACCGCGCCTCACAACCTCTACACGACGACGCAAGGGCTGTTAGCGAAGGCGGCAGCCCCGAAGCCGCCGCCCCCCCTGGCCGAGTTCGTCGCCCCGGGGGCCCCGTTCGGGGGCGCCGGGGCCGTGCCCGCGACCAAGGTCACGCTCCCCGCCGCCCCCGGTGTGAGCGCGGGCTACGACTGGGATGCCGCCGCCGGCGCCTGGAAGCGCTCCACCGACGGCCGCCCCCACGCCCTCGAGGGCGGCGCCCAGCTGGCGCCCAACAACGTCATCGTGCAGTTCACGCCCTACTCGCGGTTCTCCGGCGACAGCAAGGTGCAGTACCCCGAGGTGATCGGCACCGGCGAGGCGTGGTTCTTCGCCGGGGGGCAGCTGGTCAAGGGCAGGTGGTCGAAGGCGGGGCCGGGGGAGGTCACGAAGTTCACCGACTCGGCGGGAGCGCCCATCAAGCTGACGCCGGGGCAGACCCTGGTGCACCTGATCGAACCCGGCTCGACGGTGACGACGGCCTGAGCGCCGCCCGATTACGGCCGGGTACAGGACGCTCCGCCGGTAGCATGGGTGCCGTGGAGGGACCGCGCACCACCGGCACCGACCGGGTGAAGCGCGGTCTGGCCGAGATGCTCAAAGGCGGCGTGATCATGGACGTCGTCACCCCCGAGCAGGCGCAGCTGGCCGAGTCGACCGGGGCGGCGGCGGTCATGGCCCTCGAGCGGGTGCCAGCCGACATCCGGCGCGACGGCGGCGTGGCCCGCATGAGCGACCCGGCCATGATCGAGGGCATCAAGGCGGCCGTCACCATCCCGGTCATGGCCAAGGCCCGCATCGGCCACTTCGCCGAGGCCCAGGTGCTCGAGGCCCTGGAGATCGACTACGTCGACGAGTCCGAGGTCCTCACGCCGGCCGACGAGGCCAACCACATCGACAAGTGGCAGTTCAAGGTGCCGTTCGTGTGCGGCGCGACGAACCTCGGCGAGGCGCTGCGGCGGATCGCCGAGGGCGCGGCGATGATCCGCTCCA
>DASZJY010000370.1:0-3485 GCA_035947635.1 Acidimicrobiales bacterium
ACTCGACCACGACGGTGTCACCCGGGCGCACGAACAGGGCGGCGGCCAGATTGACCGCCTGCTGCGCTCCGGTGGTGACGAGGATCTGGTCGGCCTCCGTGGCCACGCCCTCGCGGGTGTGCAGCGCGGCCAGCTCCTGCCGCAGCTCGGGCAGCCCGAGCGGGTGGTAACCGGTCCGGGCGGTGGGGCCCGCCAGCTCGTCGACGGTGAGGGCGGCGGCGGCCTCGACGACGGCGGGCAGGCAGCCCGGGATGGCGCACGCCAGCGAGATCGTGTCGCCGGGCCCCTCCACCAGCCGCCGGAAGACGGCGTGCCCCTTGCCGCCCGGGACGCTGCCGTCGCCGACGGGACGACGCACGTCGGGCGAGACGCGGGTGCCGCTCCCCTGCCGGCTGACCAGCAGCGCCTCGGACCGCAGGCGGTCGAGGGCGGCGACGACGGTGCTGCGGCTCACCGCCAGCTGGGCGGCCAGCACCCGTTCGGGCGGCAGCCTGGAGCCCGGTGCGAGGTCGCCGCCGAGGATGGCGGCGCGGAGCGCCTCGGTCAGCTTCTGGTGGAGGGGCCCCCGGCCCGCTGTCCAATCTCCCAGTAGGCCCGGAACATCGGCAACAGCCTCAGTCCAATTTCGGCCTGTGCGGCTCTGGAGCACCCGCACATGGTATGGCAGTGTGCCAGCAAGGACAAGGGCCGACACGAATGGACTGGAAGGCGGACTGAAGAGCTGTGCTGATCATCGACTGCCCCCGCCACGACGCCCGGGTGCTCCTCGGGCTCGACTCGATCGAGGCGCTCGTCTCCACCCCCGGGGGCATCGAGGTGCACTGGCGGTGCACGTGCGGCGAGCGGGGCGTGTGTGTGCCGGGTGCCCTCTCCCTCAGGGCGACCACGACGCCCAGCGGTTGACCGTCACCCAGATCACCGGCCCGCGAGGCGGCGACTCGCGGTAGGGCTCGTACTTCTCGACGAGCCGTTCGACCGCCTGCTCCCGCTCCTGTCCCTCGGCGACGACCCGGGCGGCGCCGTCGCCCCGGACCCACCACAGGCGCGACCAGTCGTACTCGTAGTGGTCGACGAGGACGCTGGCCACCGGCCGGGCCTCGATGTTCCGGAGCCGCTGCAGGCTCGTGGTCGTCTTGGGTTTGTGGTCGATGGCGGTGACGACGGCGTCGCCGACCAAGGCGAAGGTGACGGGCACGAGGTGCGGGTGCCCGTCGGGGCGCACGGTGGCGAGCCGGGCGACGGATGCCCGGGCCACGCGCTCCCGCAGCTCGGCGTCGAGCTGCTCCATGCGCCCAAGCTAGGCGTCGCAGGGAGTCGGGCGCCCGGGACGCCCCGTATACGCTGCTCGCACTTTCGCAGGAAGGAGGCCGCAGTGGACATCGGCATCGGGATCCCGAACACCGTCGCCGGGGCGACGGGGCCGCAGCTGCTCGACTGGGCCCGCCGGGCCGACGCCGCCGGCTTCTCCAGCCTGTCGACGATCGGGGCGGTGTCGTACCCCGGCTTCGAGGAGCTGACCTTGTTCGCCGCCGCCGCCGCCGTCACCGAGCGCATCCGGGTGCTGCCCAACGTGATCATCGCACCGGCCCGGAGCACGGCGGAGCTGGCCAAACAGGCGATCACCGTCGACCACATCAGCGGCGGGCGGCTCACCCTGGGCCTGGGTATCGGATGGCGGGCGACGGACTACCAGCTCACCGGCCGCGATTTCACCACCAGGGGCGAGCGGTTCGACCAGCAGCTCCGCGAGCTCCAATCGGCATGGGCCGGTGAGCCTCTCGTCGAGGGCACCCGAGAGGTCGGGCCTCGCCCCTTCCAGCAGCCGGGTGTACCCCTGGTCATCGGCGGGATCGCCGACGCCAGCTACCGGCGGGCGGCCGAGTTCGGCGAGGGCTGGACGGCCGGAGGACTGCCCCCCGACATGGTGGCCGACATCGTCCCGAAGGTGCAGGCCGCCTGGAGCGAGAGGGGAAGAGAGGGAAAGCCGAGGATCGTCGCCCTCGCCTACTTCTCGATGGGCGACACCGAGACGACGTCGCGCGAGTACCTGCTCGACTACTACCGGCCGATGGGCAGCGAGACCGCCGAGATGATCGCCGGCAGCGCCCTGCGGTCGGCGGACGCCATCACCGGCGCTGTCGCCGCCTACGCCGACGCCGGCGTCGACGAGCTCATCCTCGACCCGACCGTCCCCGATCCGGAGCAGGTCGACCTGGTCGCCGAGGTCGTCTTCTGACCTCTTCGGTCGAAGCCGGGTGTCGTCCCAGCCGGCGGGCAGCGCCCCGCCCAGCCCGGTGATCTCGAGGCTCTCGCACAGGCTCGGTCGGGGCGAGCGCAACGCGAGCTGACCCTCGAGGCGCTGCGCCAAACCGTCCGCCAACTGGCGCGGGAGCTCGTGACCTGGAGTCGAGCAGGAGCTGGCGCCTCACCCGCCCCTTGCGGGAGCTGAGCAGTCTGGGGAGCCCGCCGGCGACGGCCGGGAGCGCCGGGCGCAGGCGGTTGAGGGAGGGCGTTCGGCCCGGCGGGGATCGGGGCACACACGCTCCGTGAACGTGGACAGGAATCTGCTCTGGAAGGTGGTCGGCGGGCTGAGCGGCGTGGCCGCCGGGGCGGCGACCCGCGCCGCCCTGCGGAAGGGATGGCGGCGGGTGAAGGGCTCCGACCCTCCCGCCAACCCCGCCGCCCCCGGCACGGCCTGGTCCGAAGCGCTCGGCTGGGCGGCGGCGTCGGGCGTGGCCATGGCCGTGACCCGCATGGTCGCCCAGAGGGGGGCCGCCGGCGCGTGGAAGGCCCGGACCGGGCGCTATCCCGAGGCCCTCGAGAGCGTGACTCCCTAGGAGCGTGTTGTTCTGTCGCGTCGACCAGCGCAATGAGACCGCGTAGCTGCTGGTCGGCGCTTCGGACCGAAGGCCCGACCTGAGGAGATCAACACGCTCCTAGGGCTGCTCCGTCGGGCGCCGGGGGTGGTGGCGCAGCGCCGAGGCGGCCAGGTAGAGGTGGTCGAGCGCCGTCTCCAGCGGGTCGTCGTGGAGGTCCCCACCGGGGCCGGCGACGAGGGCGTCGAGGATGTCGACGGCACTCTCCACGTGCTCCAGCACGTAGGCGGCCAGCGCGCTCGGGTCGTCTTCGGCGACCTCACCGGCGCCGCTCTCGATCGGGTGCTCCGGGGCGAGCAGGGGAACCTCTCAACTGCAGCGAAGGCCGACAGGTCGGCTGGGGCGTTCAGCTTCCTGCCCTCATCCTCGGCACGATCGTAGCTGGGGATAAGTAAGTATCGGCGTCGCCCCGGGGAGAGTGGGCATGAGGCGCCGGACGTCGTAGGGTGTGTACGGGAGCAGACCGGGGCGTCGGGGATCCCCCAGCCTCCCACGCCCCGGTGCTCCCATCTCGGCCGGCGTGGACCGCAGCGAAATCCCGGCCGGGCCCTCGCTGCGTACACCCTCGGGCGTCCGTGGGGCCGGTGGTGTCTGGGGGACGGGCTCGCG
>DASZJY010000371.1:0-3546 GCA_035947635.1 Acidimicrobiales bacterium
GATGGAGGCGCTCGTCGAGCTGGTCGACGACGAGATGCCGCGGGCGCTCGTCGCCGCCGAGATGGAACGCCGCCAGGAGGTGCTCGTCCACCGGCTGGGCCACCAGGGCGTCCAGCTCGAGCAGTACCTCCAGCTCACGGGCACCTCGCCCGACCAGTTCTTCGCCCAACTCGAGCAGCAGTCGATCGCCGCCATCAAGGCCGACCTGGCCTTGCGCTACGTGGCCGAGGCAGAGGGCGTCGAGGTCACCGACGACGATGTCGCCCAGGAGATCGCCACCATGGCCGAGCGCCAGGGCGTCGACGAGGCACGGATCCGGAAGGCCCTCGAGAGCGAAGACCGCCTACCCGAGGTACTCTCGGGGATCAGGAAGTCCAAGGCCCTGGAGTGGCTGATCGAGCACACCGAGTACGTTGACGAGGACGGCCGGGTGATCGAGCGGTCGGAGTTGGAGCCGCCCAGCCTCCAGAGCCCAGATCGAGGTCCCGAGCGCGAAGAGGGACAGCAGGAGCAGGAGACCCCCGAGTGACCGAGCCCCGACCCACCGACTCTCGAGTGCCCCGGCCCATCTTCAACTACCTGGTCCCGACGGTCATCGAGCAGACCAACCGGGGCGAGCGGGCGTTCGACATCTACTCCAAGCTGCTCAAGGAACGCATCATCTTCCTGGGCACGCCGATCGACGACACAGTGGCGAACCTCATCATGGCCCAGTTCCTGCACCTCGAGGCCGAGGACGCCGACAAGGACATCAACCTCTACATCAACTCGCCGGGCGGCGAGATCACCGGGCTGTTCGCCATCTATGACACCATGCAGTTCATCAAGCCCGAGATCGCGACGTACTGCATGGGCCAGGCGGCATCGGCGGCGGCGGTGCTCCTCGCCGCCGGCACCCGGGGCAAGCGTCATTCCCTGCCCCACGCCCGGATCCTGATCCACCAGCCCTACGGGGGGGCGGCCGGCCAGGCTGCCGACATCGAGATCCAGGCCAAGGAGATCACGCGGATGCGGGAGCTGCTCGAGCGGGTGCTCGCCCACCACACGGGCCAGCCCATCGAGAGAATCAGCAAGGACACCGACCGCGACTTCATCATGAGCGCCGACGAGGCGAAGGACTACGGGATCATCGACGAGGTGATCCTGACCCGCGAGCTGGCGGAGCTACCTCAGGCCGCGGGCGTGAGCTGAAGTCCCGAGGGGGGACCGGGTGGCAAAATTCGGAGATGGCGGAGACCTGTTGAAGTGCTCCTTCTGCGGGAAGTCGCAGAAGCAGGTGAAGAAGCTCATCGCGGGTCCGGGCGTCTACATCTGCGACGAGTGCATCGACCTCTGCAACGAGATCATCGAGGAGGAGCTCTCCGAGACCGCTGAGGTCCGCTTCGAAGAGCTGCCCAAGCCGAGGGAGATCTACGAGTTCCTGAACGACTACGTCATCGGTCAGGAGCAGGCCAAGAAGATCCTCTCCGTCGCTGTCTACAACCACTACAAGCGGGTGCAGGTGGGGGGCCACGCCGACGGCGACGTCGAGCTGGCCAAGTCCAACATCCTGCTCCTCGGCCCCACGGGGTGCGGCAAGACGCTGCTGGCGCAGACCCTGGCCCGGCTGCTCAACGTCCCCTTCGCCATCGCCGACGCCACCGCCCTCACCGAGGCCGGCTACGTCGGTGAGGACGTGGAGAACATCCTCCTCAAGCTGATCCAAGCCGCCGACTACGACGTCAAGAAGGCGGAGACCGGGATCATCTACATCGACGAGATCGACAAGATCGCCCGAAAGAGCGAGAACCCGTCGATCACGCGCGACGTGTCGGGCGAGGGCGTTCAGCAGGCCCTCCTCAAGATCCTCGAGGGCACCACCGCCTCGGTGCCGCCGCAGGGGGGCCGCAAGCACCCCCACCAGGAGTTCATCCAGATCGACACCACGAACATCCTGTTCATCTGCGGCGGGGCGTTTGCCGGCATCGAGAAGATCATCGAGAGCCGCATCGGCCACAAGGGCGTCGGCTTCGGCGCCGACCTGCGTCGCTCGGGCGAGAAAGACGTGGGCGTCACCCTTTCCAAGGTCCTCCCCGAAGACCTTCTCAAGTTCGGGCTCATCCCCGAGTTCGTGGGCCGCCTTCCGGTGATCGGGGCGGTGTCCAACCTCGACCAGGAGGCACTCGTCCGCATCCTCGTCGAGCCCAAGAACGCCTACGTGAAGCAGTACCGCAAGATCTTCGAGTTCGACGGCGTCGAGCTCGAGTTCGCCGACGACGCCCTGGTGGCGGTCGCCGAGCAGGCCCTGCTCCGGGGCACCGGCGCCCGCGGCCTGCGGGCGATCCTCGAAGAGGTGCTGCTCAACGTCATGTATGACCTTCCCAGCCGCAGTGACATCGGCAAGTGCCTGATCGACCGCTCGGTCGTGCTGGAGAAGGTCAACCCGACGCTCGTGCCCCGCACCGAGCCCGAGCGTCCCGCCCGCCCCCGCCGCGCCGCCTCCTGACCAGCGGCGCCCGGCCGTGACGGCGGTCCGGCGTTACGCTTTGGCGTAGCAGGTCGACGACGGGAGGTGTCATGGGAAAGGTCGTCAAGGGCGCGGTCTTGGGCGCCATCGCCGGCGGTGCCATCGCCGTGGCGCAGTGCATGCAGAGCGACGAGCCGAGCGACGACCTGCCCAAGACGGTGGCGAAGGGAGCCGGCATCGGCGCGCTGGCGGGTGGCCTGGGAGGGCTCGTGCTCGGCCGCCGCAAGCGCAAGCGACTGGGACGGAAGCGCATGAAGCGGGCCGCCGCCGTAGCCGCGGGCACCTCAGCCGGGGCCGCGGGCGCCAAGCGCTCCAAGAAGGCGGCAGCGAGGGCGACCGAGAAGGCGGCCGTCGCCAAGGGCAAGAAGAAGAGGGCCCGGGCGGCCGAGAGGGCGGCCGAGGCGGCGCGTCCGGCGGTTGACCTGGCGGTCACCTTGGCCCGTGAGCAGGCCATGCTGGCATCGGCCGCGGTCAAGCCGAAGGTCGTGAAGATGAGCCGGGCGACACGCAGGGCGCGCAAGAAGGCCGAGAAGGCGGCCGAGGCAGCTCGCAGGAAGGCCGAGAAGGCGGCCGAGGTCACCCGGGCGAAAGCCGACAAGGCGGCCAAGGCGGCTCGTCCCAAGGTCGAGAAGGCGGGTCGGGCGGCGCGCAAGCAGGCCGAGTTGGCCGCGAGGGCGGCGAGGGAACAGGCCGAGCTGGCCGCCCGGGCTGTGAAGGAGCAGGCCGAGCGGGTCGCCCAGGCCGCCCGCCCTCCGGTCGACGAGGCCGCCTAGGCCGCCTAGGCCCGGCACCAGCACAGGCGTCGGCGCGCTGCCGCGCGCCTGGGCCTGGCAGGCTGGGCGGGATGGACTTCGCCGGCGCCCTCGCCTATCTCGCCGACCACGTCGACCTCGAACGCGACCGAGCGCCGGCGGCGGCGGCCCGCCGCCTCGACCGGATCCGCCGTCTCGTCGAGCTCATGGGCGACCCTCAGGACGCCTACGCGGTGCTCCATCTCACCGGCACCAACGGCAAGGGCTCGACCGCCCGCATGCTGACCG
>DASZJY010000372.1:0-7057 GCA_035947635.1 Acidimicrobiales bacterium
CGACGGAACCCAGGGATGCACCTGCCACGTCCCGCCCACGTCGACGATGCCTCGGGACGACACGGTGGGGGCGCCAGCGTCGACGACGAAGCGGAACGCGCGGTGGTGGGCGTCGAGGACCGCGCCCGAGTCCTGGTCGGACAGGATGGCGCTGACGTCGTAGGTGCCCGGCAGGAGAGGCAGAGAGTCGACCTGGAAGTCGACGTGGCCGCGGCCCTCGGGGGTGGGGACGAGCGTCGTTCGCGCCGTGTCGGCGGCGGTCACCTCGATGCCGTCGACGGTGTGGATGGCCATGGCGAACATCGGCCGGCGCACGGCCCCGTCCGTCTCGTAGTGGAAGCGGAGGGTGACGGCGTCGCCGGTGAGCGCCTCCCGGGTCGGGTCGTGCTTCTGATCGAGCAGGTCGATGTGGGCGATGAGGTTCGCCCCACCACCACGTGCCGGCGATTCCCTCTGCGCCCCCGGCGGTGCCGCCTCGTCGACGACGTGCAGGTAGTGGTCGACGACCTCGTCCACGTCGCCGACGGCCCGGAGGAGCCCTCCTTCCAACCACGCAGCGACGTCGCACAGCTCACGGATCGATTCCAAGGCGTGCGACACGAGGACGACCGTCTTTCCCTGGGCTCGGAGCTCGGTGAACTTCTCCCGGCACCGGCGCTGAAAGTTCTCGTCGCCGACAGCCAACACCTCGTCCACCAGCAGCACGTCGGGATTCACGTTGATGGCGACCGAGAACCCCAGCCGGAGGTACATGCCCGACGAGTAGTTCTTCACCGGTGTGTCGATGAACCGGTCGAGGCCGGCGAACTGCACGATGTCGTCGAACTTGCGGTCGAGCTCCTTCTTCGAGAGGCCGAGGATCGAGCCATTGAGGTAGACGTTCTCCCGACCCGAGAGCTCGTGGTGGAAACCGGCGCCCAGCTCGAGCAGGGCCGACACCTTCCCTTCGGTGGAGATCCGGCCCGAGTCGGGGCGCAGGATCCGGGCCATGCACTTGAGCAGCGTGCTCTTCCCCGAGCCGTTCTCGCCGATGAGGCCCATGGCCGTCCCCTTGGGGACGGCCAGCGATACGTCGCGCAGAGCCCAGAACTCCTCGTAGCTGGCCCGCCCCCGGCGGAGGAGCGTCGACTTCAGCGACTGGTTCCGCTCGTGGTACAGGCGGAACCGCTTCGTCACGCCGTCGACGGTGATGGCGTTCTCGGTCGTCTCGTCACTCCCGGGGACGAAAGCGCTCATTGGCCTCCTGTCCCGACGCCAGCCAGACGTTCCTCGCCTTCCCGGTCACCTTGCGGGCGAGCTGCACCGCGGTCTCCACCTTGCCCGCCCGGCGCCCCCTGAGGCGCGGCGTGGTCATCCATGCGAAGGCGGCCTCCACCACCACGCGGTAGGCGGACTGCGCCAGCTCGGACGAGCACCGGTACACCACCTCGGGGGCCGCCCGGGAGCCGAGCAACACGTTGTCGGCGAGGAGCACGCCGTTTCGGAACCGCAGCTGGTCGAACTGGTCGGGCCGCTCCACCTCGACCACGTGAGGCGCAGAGCTCCCACGCACGCTGAACGACAACGTCAACCGGTCGAGCCGCAGCACGCCGGGCTCGTCCGAGAACCGGAGCATGACGCCGCGCACGGAGGCGGCCGTGACCTCGGCCCGCACGAAGCACAGGCCGTTGACGTTGGGCCCGGCCGCCTTGCGCACCGCCTCGTCGAAGTTCCCGCCGGCGTCGACGAAGACACGGACGGTGCACGGCTGGGTGGCCTCGAACGCCTCGGCCGGCAGGGTCCCGTCGAAGACCGCCCCGGTGGCCAGCGCCAGCTGGGGATTGTGCATGGCGGCCATGGCGAACGGCCAGTAGATCCGGTTCATGGGCAGGTCGAGCAGCTGTTGGGGCGTCAGGTACTGCATGGTCGGGGCCATGCTGTCCTGCACCACGGTGGAGGCCCCGGCCGAGCCGAAGTTCTGGTCGTGGACCCAGTCGCCGAACAGCGCCACCTCTTCGCTGGTCGGCGAGACGACGAAGCGGGTGACCATGCGGGCGAGCTGAGGCCGGGCCCGGTCGTCCAGCCGGCGCGCCCCCGGCGGGAGTGTCGGCCGGTAGCGCCCCCACTCCCGCTGGAAGGCGAGGATGCCCCGCTGCACGGCGGCCCGCTGCAGCATCTGGGCCGGGCTCTGGGGCGTCGGGTGCAGCAAGGGCGCGGCGTCGTCGGTGAAGTCGACGAGGGTGCCCTCGTCGTGCATGCAGACCTGCTCGAGGATCTCCGGGCTCCTCGTGATCCACGAGGCGTGGTCGGGGAAGCCGGCGCGGGCCAGGAAGCCGTCGGACTCGACGCCATCGAGCGTCCGCTCGAGGGCGCCCTCGTTGGTGAGCAGGTAGAGGCCGAGCGTCGAGAGAGACGAACCTGCGCTGGCCAGGGCGGCGTCGAGGTTGACCTGAATGGTGCAGCCCCACCCCAGGTCGACGACGAGGGCCCGGGTCGTGTCGGGCCCGACCGTCTTGGTCACGTAATCGACGAGGCGCCCCCGCAGCGACGCCGCCCCGGCGAGGATCGACGCCCGCACCTGGGGCTGGTCGGCCATGCGGCGGAGGGTGCGGGCGGCCAGCTCCGGGTCGTCGAGGCGGCTGTCGGTGTCGGCCTGCAGGTCGGGCAGCTGGCTCAGCGGCACGCCGAGCGTCTCGCACAGCTGGCCGACGGTGGGTCGTACCTCCCGGTCGAGGAACGTCTCCAGATCGGCCGCGCTCGCCTCGAAGATCGCGGCCCGCGAGCAGACCTGGCGCGACAGCCACAGCGTCTCGGCCCGGACCGGCGAGCGCAGGTACCCCCGGGCGCCGTTCAGCAGGCGCGAGAGGAACTCCCCCTCCCGCATGAGGCACCAGACGGTGTCGACGCCCTCCTCCTGCGCCCGTTCGTGCACCCACTCGGCGAAGCCGGTGAAAGCGGGGCCGAGCACGCTCGCCCCGAAACGCCAGTAGGGGTTGGCGGCGGCCGGAACGTCCGACCCTTCCAGCTGGCTCACCGCCTTGGCCCGAAGGGCGGTCAGGCCCCAGTCACCCATCTCGGGATCGAGGGTGGGCTTCCGCCGCTGTCGGTGGTCGGTGCGCAGCAGGCCCTCGCGCTCCAGCACGGTCGCCATCGAGCCGGGTTGCTTGTCGAAGTGGACGGTGCGGATGCCTTCGCGCTGGGCGCACTCCAGGTCGGCATCGGCGTTGTCGCCGATGTGCAGCACGTCGCTGGGCTCGACGCCCAGGTGGTCGAGCACCACCCGGTAGAGCCCTGAGCCCTTGCCCACGCCGTACTGGCTCGAGGTGAAGACCTCGTCGAACCTCAGCTCGTCGAAGGGCTCGCGGTCGAGCATGCAGCGCAGATCGGCGGCCGAGAAGTACGTGTCGGACACCAGCACGAGCCGCAGGCCCAGCTTGGCCTGGGCCGCGTGAGCCAGCCGCCAGACCTCCAGATCGGGAAAAGTGATGCCCTTCTCGAACTCGACCTCTCGCTCGGGCAGGGCCGCCAGCGGCACCGAGAAGAGATGCGGCGGCATCTCCCGGTAGATCGCATCGAGGCGGACCTCGGGCACCCTCCCGGTGGCCGACACCTTCCGCCGGGCCCGGATCTCCGCCCTCTCCCGCAGCCGGGCGAACAGCTCGGGCGGGGTGTGGCCGCGCAGCTCGCCACGCTCGCGGAGGTGGCGGCCGAACACGACGAAGGCGTCGACCGGCTCGGGCACGGTGCGCCAGATCAGCGTGTCGAACACGTCGAGGGACAGCACGCTGAACGATCCCTGGGCGATCAGCTGGTCGGCTTCGAGCAGGCGGGCGTCGTCGCACGCGTCGCCCAGCCCCTGCAGCTCGTCGGTTGCCACTCCTCGCTCGCCTCCCGGCTCCCAGTCCCCGCCAAGCTAACCCACGGGGTTCGGGGGGTTGTCGGGGGGCAGAGCCCCCCAACGTCGGGGGTTGTTGGCGACAGGGCCGGGTCAAGTGGCAAAATCGAACCACCCGTGAGCGGTCTCCTGCTCTACTCCCTCGCCGAGTTCCGCGAGCTCATCCTGAAGTGCCTCGACATCGTCGACGCGCGCTCGGTGACGGAGATCGGCGGCGAGGGGGGCACGTTCACCGCCGAGCTCCTCGCGTGGGCCGAGGCCAAGGGCGCCACCGTCCGCTGCATCGACCCCGCGCCCACCGACGAGCTGGTCAAGATGGTCGACGCGTCACCTGCGGGCGAGCTGCTGCGGTGCCGCAGCTCCGAAGCCCTGGCCGACCTGGAGACGGCCGACGTCTACCTCGTCGACGGCGACCACAACTACTACACACTGTCCCTGGAGCTGCGGACGATCGACGCCCGCAAGGAGGAGCGCCAGCCCTTGCTCTTCCTGCACGACGTGGCTTGGCCGGCCGGCCGCCGGGACATGTACTACGACCCCGAGAGCCTGCCTCCGGATGCGGTCCACCCCTACGACTACGAGCGAGGAGTCACCGTCGGCTCCCCCGGGCTGGTGGAGCACGGCTTCTCCGGTGAGGGCGAGTTCGCGTGGGCCAAGGAGGAAGGGGGCCCCGCCAACGGCGTCCTCACCGCCGTCGAGGACTTCCTCGCCGACCGGCCCGACCTCGAGCTGCACGTCGTCCCGTGCATCTTCGGGCTCGGGGTCCTCTACGCCAACGACGCCCCCTACGCCGCCGAGGTGGGCGCCGCCCTCGCCCCCTATGTGGACAACCCGCTCCTGGCCAGGCTCGAGCAGAACCGCCTGGCTCTCTACCTGCGGGTGCTCGAGCAGCAGCACGAGGTCGCCGCCCTGGGCCACACGGTCGAGGACTGGGTCCTGCGGGTGCGCGACGTCGAGGTCGAGAACCGGGCGCTGTGGGCGCGGGTCGACGACCTCGAGGCCCACCTCGACAGCCTGTCGAAGAGGTACGACGCTCTGGCCAAGGAGGTGGAGACGACAGTGCAGGCCCGCTCGTTCGCGGTGGCCGAGCGGCTGTCCCGGCTGCACCATCGCTTGGGGCACACCCAGGGCATCTCCCGCCAGCGGCTGCGCGCCCTGCTCGACGGTGACGAGCCGACCGGTGGGAACGGCGCCCGCGGTGAGCTCGGTCCTCCCTCGCCCGAGCGGACGACGCCGCGATCGCCCCGGTGACGGGCCGGCGCCGGCCCCGGCGGCGGGCTGGGGTCGTGTCGGTGGTCGTCGTCAACTACCGCGGCGCACCCGACACCGTCGCCTGCCTCGACGCCTTCGAGGAGGTCGACTGGCCCCCGGAACGACTCGAGCTGATCGTGGTCGACAACGCCTCGGGCGACGGCAGCGCCGACCGCATCCGCGCCGCCGTCCCCCGGGCGACCGTCGTCGAGTCGCCCGAGAACATCGGCTTCGCTGGAGGGTGCAACCTCGGAGCGTCGAGGGCCTCGGGGGAGTACATCGCCCTCATCAACAACGACGCCCGCCCCGACCGGCGCTGGGTCGCAGAGGCGGTGGCGGCATTCGAGCAGAGCCTGTCGGTGGGCTGCGTCGCCAGCAAGGTCCTCGACTGGGAGGGCCGCACGGTCGACTACGTCGACGGCGGGCTCACCTGGTTCGGCATGGGGTACAAGCGCGAGGTCGGGCGCCCCGACGACGCCGGCTACGACGAGCCCCGCGACGTGCTCTTCGCCACCGGGGCGGCGATGTTCGTGCGGGCCGACGCGTGGCACGACGTGGGCGGCTTCGACGATCGCTACTTCATGTTCTACGAGGACGTCGACCTGGGCTGGCGGCTCAACCTCCTGGGCCACCGGGTGCGCTACGTCCCCTCGTCGGTCGCCTACCACCGCCACCACGCGTCGATGAAGGGGTACGGCAGCTGGCACGAGCACTACCTGCTCGAGCGCAACGCCCTCTTCACCCTCTACAAGAACTACGGCGACGCCGCCCTCGCCCGCGCCCTCCCTGCCGCCATGGCCCTCGCCATCCGCCGCGGCGTCGCGCGAGGGGGTGATGACCCCCACGGCCTCGACCTGGCCCGCGGCGCGGGCGAGGACACGTCGGCGCGGACCGACGTGTCACGAGAGACGCTGGCGCCGGCGTACGCAGTCGACGACTTCGTCGATCACCTGCCCGGGTTGGCGGCGGACCGGCGCCGCATCCAGGGCTCCCGCCGCCGGGGCGACGCGGAGCTCCTCCCTCTGTTCCGCGACCCGCTCGAGCCCGCCTTCGGGGACGAGACCTTCCTGTCCGGCCACCGGTCGTTGGTGGCGGCCTTCGGGATCGACGAGGCCTTCGGCCGGCGACGCCGGGTGCTCGTGGCCACCGAGGAGCCGCTGACTGCCCGCATGGCCGGTCCCGCCATTCGCGCCTGGGCGGTAGCCAAGGCGTTGTCCGTCGAGCACCAGGTCGAGCTGGCCACGCTGCGCGAGTGCACGGTGCACCACCCCCGCTTCGGTTGCCGGTCGGTGACCCAGGACGAGCTGCGCTCCCTCGAGCAGTGGGCCGACGTCGTGGTCGTGGGCGGCCTGCTCATGCACGCCTGCCCCTGGCTCGAGGACACCGCCAAGGTGCTCGTCGTCGACGTCTACAACCCGTTCCACCTCGAGCAGCTCGAGCAGGCCAAGGACGGCGACGACCGGGCGGCGGTGGTCGACGAGTGCACGCGGGCGCTGAACACCCAGCTCTCGCGCGGCGACCTCTTCCTGTGCGCCTCACCCAAGCAGCGCGACTTCTGGCTCGGGCACCTCGCCGCCCTCGGCCGCATCAACCCCGACACCTACGACGACGACCAGACCCTGAGCTCGCTCGTAGCCGTCGTGCCCTTCGGCCTGCCCGAAGCCGCGCCGGTGCCCACCCGCCCCGCCATGCGAGGCGTGGTGCCCGGCATCGGGCCGGACGACAAGGTGCTCCTCTGGGGCGGCGGGATCTACAACTGGCTCGACCCCCTCACCCTGCTCCACGCCATCGACCGCGTGCGTGACCGGCGGCCCGACGTCCGCCTGTTCTTCCTCGGCCTCCGCCACCCGAACCCGGCCGTCCCCGAGATGCGCATGGCGGTCGCCGCCCAGGAGCTGGCCACCGAGCTGGGGTTGGTCGGCACCCACGTGT
>DASZJY010000373.1:0-10239 GCA_035947635.1 Acidimicrobiales bacterium
CCCGAGCGGCCCGCCGAGGCGCCGCTCGAGCCCGTCGGCGCCGCCGTCGAGGAGTTCGACGCCGAGCTCGCGCCCCCGGTCTCAGCCGCCACCGAGCCGGCCGCATGGCCCGGTGACGACCTCGTCGAGCCGGTGGCGGCCGAGCCCCAACCGTCCGACATCGAGGCCGAAGAGGTGACCGTCCTCGTCTCGCCCGTCCCGCCGGCGAGCCCTCTGCGGCTCGTGGTGGGAAGCGACCACGCCGGCCTCTCCCTCAAGGGCCACGTTCTCGCCCACCTCATCGAGCGGGGACACCACGTCGACGACATAGGCACCTTCACCGAGGAATCGGTCGACTACCCCGACTTCGGGGCTCGGGTGGCCCATGCCGTGGCCGCCGGCGAGGCCGACGTTGGCGTCTGCGTCTGCGGCACCGGGATCGGCATCGGCATCGCCGCCAACAAGGTGCCCGGCGTGCGGGCCGCCATCGTCCACGACGTCACCTCCGCGGTCATGGCCCGGCGGCACAACGACGCCAACGTGATCTGCCTGGGTGCCCGCCTGGTGGGCCCGCAAGTCGCAACCGACGCGGTCGACGCCTTCCTGGACACGACCTTCGAAGGTGGTCGGCACCAGCGCCGGCTCGACCGCATCGCCGGCCTGGAGACGGCGCTCCCGACCGCCGAGGCGCGGTCCGGCGCTCTCCCCGGCTCACCTGCGGGCACCGACGCCTTCGAGGACACACAGCTGTTCGGGATCGTCGCCCGTGAGCTCGAGCGCCAGAACACCACGCTGCAGCTCATCGCCTCGGAGAACTTCACGTCCCCCGCCGTGCTCGCCGCCCAGGGCTCGGTGCTCACCAACAAGTACTCCGAGGGCTACCCGGGGCGCCGCTACTACGGGGGCAACGCCGTCGTCGACGAGGCAGAGGAGCTGGCCCGGGAGAGGGTCAAAGCGCTCTTCGGCGCCGACCACGCAAACGTGCAGCCGCACTCCGGTGCCAACGCCAACATGGCCGTCTACCTGGCTCTCCTCGAGCCCGGCGACACGGTGCTCGGCATGCGCCTCGACCAGGGCGGTCACCTCACCCACGGCTCGCCCGTCAACTTCAGCGGCCGCCTGTACCGCTTCGTCTCCTACGGTGTCACCGAGAGCGACGAGCGCCTCGACTACGACCAGATTCGCGACCTCGCCCGCCGGGAGCGGCCCAAGGCGATCGTCGCCGGCGCCACCGCCTACCCGAGGATCATCGACCCCGAGCCCCTGCGGGCGATCTGCGACGAGGTCGGCGCCCTGTTCATCTTCGACGCCGCCCATGTGGCCGGTCTCATTGCCGGCGGCGTCCACCCGAACCCGGTGCCCTTCGCCGACGTCGTCACCTTCACCACTCACAAGACCCTCCGTGGACCGCGCGCCGGCTGCATCGTGTGCAAGGACGCCCACGCCAAGGCGATCGACAAGGCGGTGTTCCCGGGGCTGCAGGGCGGTCCGCTCATGCACGTGATCGCGGCCAAGGCGGTGGCGTTCCGCGAGGCGGCCCAACCTGCGTTCCGCGAGTACGCCGCCCGCATCGTGAGCAACGCCCAGGCGCTGGCCCGCCGCCTCGCCGACGAGGGCTTCCGGCTCGTGTCGGGCGGCACGGACAACCACCTGATGCTGGTCGACCTGCGGCCCTTCGACGACGAGCTCACCGGCAAGGAGGCTCAGGAGAGGCTCGACCGCGCCGGGATCACCCTGAACAAGAACCAGGTCCCCGGCGACCCGCGGTCGCCGTTCGTCACCAGCGGGCTGCGCATCGGGACGCCGGCTGTGACGACGGCGGGCATGGGCGAGCAGGAGATGGGCGAGATCGCCTCGCTGATCGCGCGGTCACTGCGGCGCGACGCCGCGTTCGCTCCCGACGGCGACAGCTCGGTGGTGGCCGAGGTGCGTGAGGCGGTGGCCACCCTGTGCTCGAAGTTCACGCCCTACCCCGGCCCTCCGCCGGGTGGCAGGAGCTGAGCAGACGCTACGACTCCCGTCCGCGCGGCCCGACCCCCGAGCCGTCGACGGTCGCTCGTTAGACTTCGAGCCATCCCCCCGTCCGCCGCCTTGCCCATGGTGACGCCCAGCCGATCGCGTGACCGCACCGCCGGGCACCCGACCCCCGTGCTCTCGGACCGGTGCTGAGCTACGCCGTTGTCTTCGCGGTGGCCGCCCTGGTCACCTACGTGGTCACGCCCGCCGTCTGGCGGCTCGCCGTCCGGGTCGGCGCGGTCGTGGCGCCCGACGAGCGGAGGGTGCACACCCGCCCCACGCCCACCCTCGGCGGCATGGCCATGCTCGTGGCGTTCTTCGTGGCCATGGCCGTCGCCGCCGTGCTCCCCGAGTTCCGCCCCGTCTTCACCGCCTCCTCCGAGCCTCTCGGGCTGGTCATGGCCGCGGTGGTCATCCTCGCCGTGGGGACGCTCGACGACCTCCGTGACGTGTCGGCGCCGGCCAAGCTGGCCGGGCAGGTGCTGGCCGGCTCCGTCCTCGCCCTGGCCGGCGTCACGATGTTCTACTTCCGGATCCCGTTCGCCGACTTCTTCGTCCTCGCCCCCGACCTCGCGTTCCTCGTCACCGTGCTGTGGGTCGTCGGGATGGCCAACGCCGTCAACTTCATCGACGGTCTCGACGGGCTGGCCGCCGGCATCATCGCCATCGCCGCCGGCGGCCTGTTCATCTACGCCACCCGCCTCTCCGACGCCGGGTTGCTCGAGGCCGACAACATGGCCCCCCTCATCGTCGCCATCGCCTGCGGCCTGTGCGTGGGGTTCCTTCCCCACAACTTCTCGCCCGCCAAGGTCTTCATGGGCGACGGCGGGGCCATGCTCCTGGGGCTCCTGATGGCCGCCGCCACCATCTCGGTCGGTGGCCGCACGGCCGACCAGTTCAGCGGCCAGACCTACTTCTTCTTCGCCCCTCTCTTCATCCCGTTCTTCATTCTCGGCGTACCCATCCTCGACACCGGGTTCGCCATCGTCCGCCGCGCCGTCAGGGGCGCCTCGGTGTCGCAGGCCGACAAGGAGCACCTCCACCACCGCCTCATGCAGATGGGCCACGGCCCCCGGCGTTCGGTGCTCATCCTCTGGACCTGGACCGCCATGCTGTCGGGCGTCGTCCTCGTCCCCACCTTCACCAACCAGGGCAACGCCGTCGTGCCGTTCCTCGTCGCCGCGTTGGGGGTCCTCCTCTACACCTTCTTCCACCCAGGGGTGCGCCCTGCGCTCCCGGCCACCCCAGAGCTCAAGGTGTTCGACCAGGAGGCCCCCTGGCCCGAGCCGGCCGCCAACGGTGGCAACGGCGACGGGAACGGCAAGGACGACGCCCGTCCGACTAAGGTGTCACCGCAGGTGGCTGTACCCCGGCAACAGCCCCCGTCGTCGCCCCCTCCGCCGCCTCCGGGCCATTTGCGGCCTCCGCGGCCGGTCCCGTAGATTGCGCCGTGCTCCACAAACACCGGGGTTGAAGCGTCGTGACCGGGAGGCGCAACCCTTGGGTTTGGATCGAGGATGAAGGTGGAGAATGGGGACGCAGGGCGGGAGGAAGCCTCTCCGTCGGAAGGCTGGCGACGCGCTCTGAGCCCGGCGGTGCTCACGCAGCGCCGGGCGCTCTACCAAGGGTTCGGCGACACACTGGCGGTGGCCTTCGAGCTGGCCTTCACCCCGGTGGTCCTGGGGCTCATGGGCTACGGCCTCGACCGCTGGATCGGCACTCTCCCCATCTTCACCATCGTCTTCGTCCTGATGGCGATCGTGGGCCTTTCGGCCCGCATGTGGTACGGCTACGACGCCCGTATGAAGGTGCACGAGGCGAACGGCCCGTGGGCCCGGCGTGTTCCCCCGGCCGCGCCTCCTCCGGGCACGCTGATCGCCCCCGGCTCGGTCGACGCCGAGGCTCCGCCGGCCCCGAGCGACGGCTCACCGGCCGGCGACGAGAAGGGCCGGCGCATTGACGTCTGAGCGGACGGATCGGGCACAGGTCACCCTTGCAGACGCTCCTCCGGTCGAGCGTCAGGTCGTCTCCGACATGATCCGCCGGAGCCTCCCCGGCCTCCCTGTACTGGTCCTCGTCGCTGCTGCCTTCTGGGGCGTGGCCGGGGCGCTTTCGGCAGCGTTCGCCATCGGCCTGGTACTGGTGAACTTCCTCCTGGCGGCCACTCTCCTCACTGCCGGGGCACGCGTCTCCGTGGCGGTGTTCGCCCTGGCGGCCATGGGCGGGTTCGTGCTCCGTCTGGGCCTGATCAGCGTCGCCGTGCTGGCGGTCAAGGACCACTGGTGGGTCGAGCTGGTGCCTCTCGGGTTCACCCTCGTCCTCACCCATCTGGGCCTGCTCGTCTGGGAGGCCCGGCACGTCTCGACGTCACTGGCCTTCCCGGGCCTCAAGCCAGCGAAAGGATGAGCGTGCTGCCTTTCCTCGCCGACCTGCACTTCCCGCCGATCAAGGACCTGGTCGACTGGAGGGACCTGGCGCTGAAGGGCACACCCCTGGCCGTCAACAAGGTGGTGCTCCTCACCTGGTTGGCCGCCATCCTCAGCTTCGTCATGTTCTGGCTGGCCGGCAAGCGGGCCCAGAGCGACGAGGGGCTGGTGCCTGGCGGGGCCCAGAACATCGTCGAGGCCAGCGTCGAGTTCGTCCGCAACGAGATCGTTCTGCAGACGATGGGGCCTCAGGGCCTCGGGTGGACGACCTTCCTCCTGACGATGTTCTACTTCCTCTTTTTCTGCAACATGTTCGAGGTGATCCCGCTGATCCAGCTGCCGGTGACGGGGCGCATGGCGACGCCGATGATCCTGGCCATCTTCGTGTGGTTCATCTTCAACGCGGTCGGGATCAAGAACCAGGGTTTCGGCGGCTACCTCAAGTCGGTGTTCATCCCTCCCGGCGTCCCCAAGTTCCTGCTCCCGCTGGTGGCGTTCATCGAGCTCATCTCGACGATCTTCGTGCGGCCCTTCTCGCTGGCGGTGCGGCTCTTCGCCAACATGCTGGCCGGGCACCTGCTGCTCGTCACGTTCGGCGTCCTCTGCGCCGCCCTTTGGACCAAGAGCTTCGTCGCCGTCATCCTGCCCCTTCCGTTCATCATGTTGGTCATCGTGACCGCGTTCGAGATCCTCGTGGCCGCCTTGCAGGCCTTCATCTTCACCATCCTCACCGCCGTGTACATCGGCGGTGCCATGGAACCCGAGCACTGACGTGCCGACCGCCCCTGCCCATCCAACCGACCGCCCGAGCGCCCGCGACGGCGACCACATCTAGGAGGACGTGTGATAGAGGTTCTGGCTCAACAGCCGGACATCACGCCGGGGCTCTCGGCCATCGGTGCCGGTATCGGCTACGGCGCCGCCGCCATCGGCCCCGGGATCGGCATCGGCATCGTCGTCGGCAACGCCATCACCGCCATGGCCCGCCAGCCGGAGTCGGCGGGCATGGTGCGCACGACGATGTTCCTGGGCATCGCCTTCACCGAGGCGCTGGCCCTGATCGGTTTCGTCGTCTTCATCCTCCTCAAGTTCACGTAGGAGACACGCCATGTCTGCCGGTGTCCTCGCTGCCGAGACCACCAACCCGATCCTCCCGTCGATGAACGAGGTCATCTGGGGGGCGCTGTCGTTCCTCGTTCTGTTCCTCGTCCTGGCCAAGTACGGCTACCCGTCGGTCAAGAAGGGGATGGACAACCGGGCCAAGAAGATCCGCGACAGCCTCGACGAGGCCGAGCACACCCGGCAGGAGGCCCGGTCGATCCTCGAGGACTACCAACGTCAGCTGGCCGACGCCAAGAACGAGTCGTCCCGCATCATCGAGGAGGCCCGCCAGGCCGCCGACAAGCTCCGCCAGGACCTCAAGAGGCAGGCCGAGTCCGAGGTGACGGAGATCAAGAACCGGGCCCAGGAGGACATCGCCGCCCAGGTCGACCGGGCCAAGGCCGACCTCCAGGCTCAGATGGCCGAGCTCTCCATCGACCTGGCCGAGAGAGTGGTCGAGCGCAGCCTCGACCGTGAGACGAACATGGACCTCATCGAGAGCTTCATCCGCGAGACGGGGGCGAGATCGTGAGCAGCCACCTCGACGGCTACGCGTCGGCGATGTTCGAGGTGGCGCGCGCCGAGGGGGCGCTCGAGGAGGTGGAGGACGAGCTCTTCCGCTTCGCCCGCGTGCTCGAGGGGTCCGACGACCTGCGCTCCACCCTCACCGACGCCAACCTGCCGCCCGAGAAGCGCCAGGGCATCGTCGAGGACCTGTTGGGAGGCAAGGCCCTCCCCCTCACGACCAGCCTGGTGTCGTTCGTCGTGGGCGCCGGCCGGGCCAAGGACCTCCCCGGGATCATCGACCGCCTCGTCCATCGAGCGGCGGCCGAACGTCGTCACGCGGTGGCCGAGGTCCGCTCGGCGGTGGAGCTGAGCGCGGATCAGCGCAAGCGCCTGGCCGAGGCGTTGTCCTCCAACCTGGGCAAGGACGTCGAGGTGAAGGTGATCGTCGACCCCTCGGTCCTGGGCGGGCTGTCGGCCCGCGTCGACGACACCATCATCGACGGCACCGTTCGCCGGCGCCTCGAGCAACTTCGTGAATCCCTCTAGTCCCCAAGGAGCACCTCATGGCTGAGCTCACCATCTCCACCGACGACATCGCCGAGGTACTCCGCAAGCGCCTCGAGGGCTTCAAGCCCGACCTCGAGCGCCAACGGGTGGGGCGCATCACCGAGGTGGGAGACGGTATCGCCCGCATCTCAGGGCTTCCCAACACCGCGGTCAACGAGCTGCTCGAGTTCGAGGGCGGCACTCTCGGGCTGGCCCTGAACCTCGACGAGGACTCCATCGGCGCCGTCGTGCTGGGCCTCGTCGACGACATCGAGGAGGGCCAGCCGGTCACCTCCACGGGGGACATCCTGGCCGTACCTGTGGGCGACGCCCTCCTGGGCCGGGTGGTCAACCCCCTCGGCGAACCCCTTGACGGCGCGGGGCCGATCAACACCGACGACCGCCGCCGCCTGGAGGTGCAGGCGCCCGGCATCATCGCCCGTCAGCCGGTGAAGGAGCCCCTCCAGACCGGCATCAAGTCCATCGACTCGATGACGCCGATCGGGCGGGGCCAGCGGGAGCTGATCATCGGCGACCGCAAGACGGGCAAGACGGCCATTGCCGTCGACACGATCATCAACCAGAAGGGCCAGGGGGTGAAGTGCATCTACGTCGCCGTCGGCCAGAAGGGCTCGACGGTGGCCGAGGTGGTCGCCGCCCTGGAGGAGAACGGGGCCATGGAGTACACGGTGATCGTCACCGCCCCCGCCTCCGACCCGGCGCCGTTCAAGTACCTCGCGCCCTATTCGGGATGTGCCATGGGCGCCCACTGGATGGAGGAGGGTGACGCCGCTCTCGTCATCTACGACGACCTGTCCAAGCAGGCCGAGGCCTACCGCCAGCTGTCGCTCCTGCTGCGCCGCCCTCCGGGCCGCGAGGCCTACCCGGGCGACGTCTTCTACCTCCACAGCCGGCTGCTCGAGCGGGCGGCCAAGCTGAGCGACGACAAGGGTGGTGGGTCCTTGACCGCCCTCCCCATCATCGAGACCAAAGAGGGCGACGTCTCCGCCTACATCCCGACCAACGTCATCTCGATCACCGACGGCCAGATCTACCTGCAGACCGACCTCTTCCGATCGGGGGTGCGGCCGGCCGTGGACGTCGGCATCTCCGTCTCCCGGGTGGGCGGGTCGGCCCAGATCAAAGCCATGAAGTCGGTGGCGGGCACGCTCAAGCTCGACCTCGCCCAGTTCCGCGAGCTGGAGTCGTTCGCCAGCTTCGGGTCGGAGCTCGACAAGACGTCCCAGGCCCAGCTCGACCGCGGCAACAAGCTCACCGAGCTGCTGAAGCAGGGACTGCACTCGCCGATGCCGGTGGAGGAGCAGGTCGTCTCGCTCTTCGCCGGCACCAAGGGGTTCCTCGACGACATTCCCACCGACGACGTGGGCCGGTTCGAGTCGGAGCTGCTCGAGGAGTTCCGCAGCCGCTACAGCGACCTCCTCAACGAGATCAAGGAGAGCGGCAAGCTCCCCGACGAGCAGAAGCTCAACGAGGCCATCGAGAACTTCCAGGAGCGCTTCACGCCGAGCGACGAGCAGTCCTCGGATGGCAAGGACGAGGACAAGGGCGGAGAAGCCAAGAGCGAGGACAAGCGAGAGAGCAAGAGCGACGACGGTGAGAACAAGGACGAGGGTGAGTAACCGCCGCCGGAGCCGAAGGCGCACGATGAAGTTCGGGGGGTACTCGGGGGGCGGAGCCCCCCGAGAGAAGGAGCGGAGCGACTAGGTGGCGAGTGGGAAGGAGCGCAAGCTCCGGCGGCGCATCAAGAGCGTGCAGTCCACCAAGAAGATCACCCACGCCATGGAGCTCATCGCCGCCAGCCGCATCCAGAAGGCCCAGCAGCGGGTTGCCGCCGCCCGCCCCTACGCCGAGCAGATCACCGAGGTGTTGCGCCAGCTGGCGGCCGCCGGGGTCGGCACCGACCATCCCCTCCTCGCCGAGCGGGAGATCAACACCGTCGGCTACATCGTGATCGTGGGCGACAGGGGGCTTGCCGGCGCCTACAACACGTCGGTGATGCGGACCGCCCACCGGGCCCTCCAGGAGGAGCGGGCCGACGGCAAGGACTACTCGCTGTCGTTGGCGGGCAAGAAGGCGGAGGGCTTCTTCCGCTTCCGCGGCTATGAGATCGACGAGATCAACACGGGGTTCAGCGAGCAGCCGCACTACGAGGACGCTCGACGGGTGGCGGGCGGGATGATGTCGCGCTACGAGGAGGGGGAGGTCGACCGCGTGCAGCTCGTCTACACCCGCTTCCTCTCCGCCGGCTCCCAGAAGGTCACCAACTCCCAGCTGTTGCCTCTGGAGAAGGGCACCCTCGAGGACCTCGCCGCCGAGGGACCGCAGGCCGACTACGAGTACGAGCCGTCACCCGACGGGATCCTCGAGCGCCTGCTCCCTCGCTACGTGGAGGCCCGGGTGTACGCAGCCCTGCTGGAGGCGGCGGCCAGCGAGCACGCCGCCCGGCAGCGGGCGATGAAGGCGGCGACCGACAACGCCGAGGAGCTCATCTCGACCCTGTCGGTCGAGGCCAACAAGGTCCGCCAGGCGGGGATCACCACCGAGATCATGGAAGTCGTGGGTGGAGCGGAGGCGCTCCGCCAGTGAAGGAGCTGATTCGATGACCGACATCGAGACCACGTCCGGCGAGGACAAGGCCGGCGAGGACAAGGCCGAGGAGTCCGGGAAGTCCGAAGACTCCGAGAAGGCCGAGCAGTCCAAGCAGTCCGACGAGTCCAAGGACGCCAGCCCCGAGAGCAACGGGCAGGGCGACGGGTCCGGTGAAGGGCGCAAGGACGGACGGGTCGCCGCCATCGCCGGCCCGGTGGTCGACGTCGAGTTCCCCCCCGACTCCATCCCCGAGATCAACGCCGCCCTCGCCATGACCATCGAGGTCGAGGGCGAGGAGCTCGAGATGGTGGCCGAGGTGGCCCAGCACATCGGCGAGGGCCGGGTCCGGGCCATCTGCATGAAGCCCCCCGACGGGCTGCGCCGGGGCACCGCCGTTCGAGTGATCGGCGAAGCCATCACCGTCCCCGTCGGCCCCGGGGTGCTGGGCCACGTCTTCAACGTCATCGGCGAACCGCTCGACACCGACAAGGTCGAGGAGGGCATCAAGGACCAGTGGAGCATCCACCGCCCGTCACCACCGTTCGTCCAGCTCGAGCCGCAGTCGGAGATGTTCGAGACGGGCATCAAGGTCATCGACCTGCTGACGCCCTATGTGCGCGGTGGCAAGATCGGCCTGTTCGGCGGCGCCGGGGTCGGCAAGACCATCATCATCCTGGAGATGATCCGCCGGGTGGCCGAGCAGCACGGCGGCGTGTCGGTGTTCGCCGGCGTGGGGGAGCGCACCCGCGAGGGCAACGACCTGTGGCTGGAGATGCAGGAGTCGGGCGTGCTCGAGAAGGCGGCGCTCGTGTTCGGCCAGATGGACGAGCCGCCGGGCGTGCGGCTGCGGGTGGCGCTGTCGGCGCTCACCATGGCCGAGTACTTCCGGGACGAGCAGAACCAGGACGTGCTCCTGTTCGTCGACAACATCTTCCGGTTCGTGCAGGCCGGCTCGGAGGTGTCGACCCTCCTCGGGCGCATGCCGTCGGCCGTGGGCTACCAGCCCACGCTGGCCGATGAGATGGGCGAGCTGCAGGAGCGGATCACATCAACC
>DASZJY010000374.1:0-4249 GCA_035947635.1 Acidimicrobiales bacterium
GTGGCGTCGGCCCGCACGACCGCCCCTGGCAGGAGCACGGAGTCGCGGATGCGGGCTCCCTCGTGCACCCGGGCGCCGGCGCCGATCACCGACCGCTCGACCGTCGCCCCGCTCTGCACGTACGCCGCCGTCCCGATCAGGGCGGGACCCTGCACCTCGCCGTCGATCACCGCCGACCCGATCGTCCACACCCCGTCGCCTCGGTGGCGGGCGCCGGGGGCGGGCGGGCCCGGCCGGCGACCTTGTGTGAGGTCGAGCTGGCAGCGGAGGAACCGCTCGGGCGTGCCCGTGTCGGTCCAGTAGGTGGACGAGACCATGGCGTAGAGCGACCCGTCGCCGGAGATGGCGGGGAACACCTCGCGCTCGATGGAGACGGGACGGCCCTCGGGTATGCGCTCGAGCACCGACGGCTCGAGCACGTAGGTGCCCGCGTTGACCAGGCCCGGCTGGGCGGCGACCGGCTTCTCCACGAACTCGACGACCCGTCCGTCCTCGTCGGTGGCGACCAGACCGAAGGGTGAGGAGTCGTCGACGGGCGTAAGGGCGAGCGTGCCCTCGGCGCCCCTCGCGACGTGGAAGTCGACCAGGGCACCGAGGTCGAGGTCGGTCAGGACGTCGCCGTTGACGGCGACGAAGCGCTCGTCGATCCCGGCCGTGCGGGCGGCGAAGCCCAGGGCGCCTCCGGTGCCCAGCGGTTCGGTCTCGATCACCGACGTGACGCGGAGGCCCAGGGCTCGCGCGCCGGGCAGTGCCTCGAGGAAGGCCTCGTGGCGGTACCCCAGGGAGAGCACCGCATCGGTGACGCCGTTCTCGGCCAGATGGGCGAGCACGCGCTGGATCATCGGCACCTCGGCGACCGGGAGCATCTGCTTCGGGAGCGCGAGGGTGAGCGGTCGGAGGCGCGTGCCCGAGCCCCCGACCAGGATGACCGCTTTCACGGCGCGCCGGTCGGCGTCGCCGGCGGTTCGGTGGCGGGGGGCACCGCTGTCGTGGCGTCGGGCGGCGCGGTGCTGTCGGTCGCCGGCGCGGTGCTGTCGGTGGCCGGCGCAGTGGTGTCGGTGCCTGCCACTGTCGTCGGTATCGCTCCCGGGGGCGTCGTGGTGGTCGCGCCGGGGATGTCGGTCAGCCGGTCGAGGTTGGGAGCCGAGGGAGGCCGGGGGATGTCCTCGCCCTCGGGAAGGAAGGCGACGGTGATCAGCTGGCCGTCGCTGAACCGGATGTCGCTCGGGTCCCCGGTGAAGGCGGTGCCTTCGGCGTCCTCCGCCTTGGACGGCCACGTCATCGTCTGGACGCGGCCGGGCTTGTCGCCGCACTTGTCCCCGTTCTTCTTGGTCTCCTGGCCGGGGAGGCGGATCTCGCTCTCGCTGACGCTGCCCTTGACGGCGTCGAGGAACACGCCGAGCCGGGCGTTCCTGCCCGCCGCCCCCGTGCGGCTGGGGTGGATGTGGACGATTCCGTCGTTGTGGGTGTGGATGCCCAAGGGGTCGGTCTCGTCGGCGATGTTGGGCAGGAACTGCCCGCAGACGTTGAAACCGAGGGCGGCGTGCCAGTGATCACCGGCGCGGCCCTCGCCCGGGATGCGCGGTGGGGTGTCGTCGACCTGGCGCTCCATCTTGGCCTGGACGATGCCGGCGGTGCCCAGCACCACGACCACGCCGATGAAGACCGGCCAGAACCACGAGGTCGACGACCCGCGCTTCGTGCGGCCGCCGCCGGTGCGGGCGACGCGCGCCACCTTCTTGCTGGAAGAGGCCTTCCCCATGGGTGCGAACCTACCGCACGGTCGCGGCGCCCGGTCCTCGGTGCGACCGCCGGGCGAGCCCGCCGGGGGCGCCGAGGCCGGCCGCTCGGTGGGCCCACGCGAGGAGCGTCCGGACCCCGAGGCCGGCGGCCACCGCGGGCAGCAGCGCCCGACGCGCCCCCGTCGTGCTCCTGGCGGCGAAGCGCAGGAGCGACCGATGGTGGGCGGCGATCATGCGGTACGGGGCCAGCTCGCTCGATGCCCCGACGGCATGGGTGACCCGGGCGGCGGGCTCGTAGGCGACCCGCCAACCAGCGCGCCAGAGGCGCCAGCAGAGGTCGACGTCCTCCACGTACATGAAGTACGCCTCGTCGAAGCCGCCGACGGCGTCGAAGGCCCGCCTGCGCACCAGCATGCACGTGCCCGAGACCCAGTCGACCGGGCCGGCTCGGCTCCGGTCGGCGTCGAGCATGCGGTAGTTGCGGGTGTAGCGGTTGGACGGGCGGAAGAGGCCGAGGAAGGCATGGCCGGCGGCGACCCCGATCTCGGGGAACCGGCGGGCCGACGGGTAGAGCGTGCCGTCGGGGTTGTCGACGCGCGGGCCGACGACGGCGAGCCCGTCGTCGGCGTCGAGGGCAGCGGCCAGCGCCCGGACGGCGCCGGGGTGCACGACCGCGTCGGGGTTGAGGACGAGGACGTAGGGGGTCGTCGTCTCCACCACGCCCCGGTTCGCCGCCCGCCCGAACCCCAGGTTGGCCCCGGTCGGGACGAAGTGGGCACGAGGGTCGTCAGCGGCCAGCGCCGGGCCCGACCCATCGGTGGAGGCGTTGTCCACGACGACCACGTCGGCCACACCTTCGGCGCGCAGGCTCCGGACGCATTCGAGCAGGTGGTCACGGGCGTTGTAGTTGACGACGACTGCGGCGACGCCGTCCACGCTCACCGCCACCGGTGCCGCACGAGCGTCCACAGGACTCGCATACCGTCCTTCCAGGTGTACTTGCGGCCCTCCGCCCTGCCCCGGCTGACATAGCCGATGGGCACCTCGTAGATGCGGTGGCCCCGGCGGAGGAGCTTGGCGGTGAACTCGGGCTCGAAGGCGAAGCCGTCCGCCTCGAGGGTGACGCCGTCGAGCACCCGGCGATCGAAGAGCTTGTAGCCGGTGAGCATGTCGGAAAGCGTCGTGTCGTAGAGCACGTTGGTCGCCAGCGAGAGGAGCCGGCTGCCGGCCCAGTGCCGGAACGACATGCTGAGGCGCTCGCCGGTGAACCGTGAGCCGTACACGACCTTGGCCTCGCCGTCGAGGACCGGCCGCAAGAGCCGCGGCCAGTCCTTCGGGTCGTACTCGAGGTCGGCGTCCTGGATGAGCACCAGCTCGCCTCGTGCCCGGGCGAGCCCGGTGCGGATGGCGGCCCCCTTTCCCCGGTTGTGGTCGTGGCGGACGTGCTGCACGGTGGAGTCCTCGATGGCGGCGAGGACCTTGTCGGTGCCGTCGGTCGAGCCGTCGTCGACCATCACGATCTCCACGTCGAGGGGCAGCTCGGTGTGGCGCATGCGGCGGACGACCTCGGGCAGGGTGTTGCGCTCGTTGTACACCGGCACGATGACCGAGAGCGTGCGGTAGTCCTCCGTCGCCTCCTCAGCCACGTTCGAACCAGGCGGCGGTCCGGGCGAGGCCGTCGGCCAGCTCCACCTCCGGCTCCCACCCGAGGACCCGGCGGGCCAGGCTGATGTCGGGCCGCCGCTGGGCGGGGTCGTCGGTGGGGAGGGGCTCGAAGGTGAGCTCCGACGAGGAGCCGGTGACCTCGAGCACGGTCTCCGCCAGCTGGCGGATGGTGTACTCGTCGGGGTTGCCGATGTTCATGGGCCCCACGTAGTCGCTGTCGAGCAGGGCGAGGAGGCCGCGCACCTCGTCGTCGACGTAGCAGAAGCTCCGCGTCTGGGTGCCGTCACCGTAGATCGTGATGGGCTTTCCGGCCAGGGCCTGGACGAGGAAGTTGGAGACGGCCCGGCCGTCGTCGGGCCGCATCCGGGGGCCGAAGGTGTTGAAGATCCGCACGATGCGCACGTCGACGCCGTGGAACCGGTGGTAGGCCATCGTCATGGCCTCGGCGAACCGCTTGGCCTCGTCGTAGACGCCGCGTGGGCCGATGGGGTTGACGTTGCCCCAGTAGCTCTCGGGCTGCGGGTGCACCAGGGGGTCGCCGTAGACCTCGCTGGTGGACGCCAGCAGATAGCGGGCCCCCTTGTCCTTGGCCAGCCCGAGGGTGTTCTGCGTGCCCCGGCTCCCCACCTTGAGGATCGGTATGGGGATCCGCTCGAAGTCGGCGGGCGAGGCGGGACTGGCGAAGTGGAGGACGGCGTCGACCGGCCCGCTGACGTGCACGAAGTCGCTGACGTTGTGGTCGAGGAACGTGAAGCGCTCGTTGCCGAAAAGCTCGGAGACGTTCTCGATCGACCCGGTGAGCAGGTTGTCGATGGCCACGACCTCGTCGCCGGCGGTCAGCA
>DASZJY010000375.1:0-5818 GCA_035947635.1 Acidimicrobiales bacterium
GCCCGGGAGCTACTCGGCCCAGATGACGAAGGTGAAGACGGCCTGGTTGCCGCCGAGGTGACGCTCGAAGAGCGTCGGCCGCCCACTGCGTCCCTCGGTGCGGATGGCCCGCCCCCACTCACGCAGCTGCTGGGCGGTGGCCCGGGCGCTGGCCGAGGAGGACACGCCCACGGTGGTGGCGCTGTCGGCGTGGCCGTAGATCGCCTCGAGCTGGGCGTAGTCGTGGGCGTTGGGGTGCTGGCTCCCGCTGGGGTCGTGGGCGTAGTCCATGCACGTTCCCAGGGCCAGGCCCGACTCGTCCTGGTGGTCGAGACCGAAGGTGTGGCCGACCTCCTGGCACATCACGTGGTTGCGCCAGGTGGGCGTGTTGTACCGGGCCATGTTGAAGTAGGTGTCGTTCATCTTCACGATGCCCTGGGTGATGTGGCTGCCCGAGACCCACACCTGGGCGATGCCGAGCCACTGGTTCTGGCCGTAGGCGTTGTTGCACACCTCCACCCGCCCGACGCTGGGGCCGCAGCGGGTCTTGGTGGACCGCCCGGTGGCGACCACCGCGTCGAGCACGCTCGACTTGCTCCAGTCGCTGGCAGACGTGCCCAGGTAGGGCTGCCAGAACCGGGAGAGGTTGTTGCCCAGCTCGACCCGGAACGGTCCGGAGCGGCCCCAGTGGTAGCCGCCCCACGAGTGGTGCCCCTCGGCGGGCAAGGCGAAGACGCTCAGCGCCAGCAGCACGGCGGGCACGACGAGCAGTCGGCGGCGGCGGAAGGCGTAGTTCATCCCGAGCTCCTTCGATCGGCCGTTCCGCCGAGGGACTTTAGTTGACACTTTTTTCATGTCAACCGTATCTGGACACCATTTGCGGAGGAGGGTAGGCTCCCGGCCAGTGACCGAGTGGGGCTTCCTCACCAACCACGCCAACGTCCTCCTGTGCGTGGCCCGCGAGCCCGACACCCGCCTGCGCCACATCGCCGAGTGCGTCGGCATCACCGAGCGGGCGACGCACCGTATCGTCTGCGACCTCATCGAGGCGGGGTACCTCACCAAGCACCGACTGGGGCGTCGCAGCTTCTACGAGGTCCACGTCGACGCTCCCCTGCGCGAGCTCGAAGGCGATTGTCACGTGGGTGACCTCTTCCAGCCGCTGCTGCGCGCCCAACGGGGCGCACCCGAGAAGCTCACGCCCTCCTCCACCTGAGGGTGGGAATCCAGGAGGCGTTCGGGGCCCTCTCCGCCGCCCTCGACTACCCAATGTTCGTGGTCACGGCGGCGGCCGACAACGAGCGGGCCGGATGCCTGGTTGGCTTCGCCACCCAGTGCTCGCTGGACCCTGTGCGGTTCGCCGTCTTCCTCTCTCAGAACAACCGCACCTACCGGGTGGCCCGACGGAGCGACGTCCTCGCCGTCCACGTCCTCGGCGCCGACCAGGTCGGTCTGGCCGAGCTGTTCGGGTCGCAGACGGGCGACCATGTCGACAAGTTCTCGCAATGCCGCTGGACGCCGGGGCGACAGGGTGTGCCGCTGCTCGACAACTGCCCCAACCGCCTGGTCGGTTGGGTGATCGAGGTGGTGAACGCCGGCGACCACTTCGGCTTCGTGCTGGACGTGGTCGAGGCGACGGCGAGCGACCCGGGGGCGCCGCTCATGTTCCGCCACGTTCGCGACCTCGAGCCCGGCCACCTGGGCTGACTCGCCCGGCGCCGCCGGTGGTCAGCCGGTCGAGCCTGACCTTTCCGCGAGCCACGTCGCCAGGCCCAGCTCGACCAGGCTCAGGCCGGCATCGAAGTCGGCGTTGATGTCGCGGTCGGCGAGGTGCGAGGAGATGACCGCCAGTTGGGGCAGCCCGAGCTCCAAGAGCTCCTCGGGATCGCGGTCGGGCCCCACGCCGGACAGGAAGCCGGCGGACTCCATCATCACGAACCCCAACACGTAGGCCACGAACGTCCGCATCGTCACGATCGCCTCGTCGGGGGGCAAGCCCAGCTCGTCCAGCACCCGGAATGCCGCCTCGCACGGGCGCAGTGCGGCCGCGCTGGAGAAGGGCCGGGTGACGAGGAGGGGCACGCAGTTGGGGTGGGCGAGGGCGACGGCCCGCAGCGACCGGGCCATGCGCCGGGCCCGCTCGTCCCAAGGCCCCGACGCCGGGTCGGGGATCTCGATCTCCTCGTTGAGCACTTCCACCATGCCGTCGAGGAGGGCGTCCTTGTTGGGCACGTGGTGGTACAGCGACATGGTGCCCACGCCCAACTCCCGCGCCAGCGCCCGCATGTTGAGCGACGCCAACCCGTGGGCGTCGACGAAGGCGACCGCGGTCGTGAGGATCATGGCGCGGTCGAGGGGCGTGGGCGCGCCCGGTGCTCGCTCCGGTCGGGCAACACCGGTCGTCACGATTCCTCCTGTCCCCAGGCCGCCGCCCTGCCCCGGAGAAATTGTCTTGACGAATCGTACGTACAACGTACGATGCGTTCAAGTGCCGCTCGCGGCACCGGGGCTCAGAAGGAGGCGGTCGTGCGACTTTCCACCCAATCCTTGGCTCGAGCGAGCAGCAGGCGACCCTGGCGCACGGTGGGCATCTGGGTCCTGATCCTCGTCCTCGCCGGCGTCCTCAGCGGTCGGCTGATGGACGAAGCGACCACCGAAGAGTTCGCCATCACCAACAACCCCGAGGCGCAGCAGGCCGCCGACCTGATCGAGGAGAAGCTGCGGGGCCCCGACCGGGCGGTCGAGACCTTCATCGTCTCCTCCCCGACGGCCACCGTCGATGACCCCGCCTTCCGTGCGTACGTCGAGCGCCTCCAGGGCGAGCTCAACAGCCTGGGCAAGGACGTCGTCGAAGGCGTGAACTCCTTCTACGACACCAACGACCCCTCCATGGTCTCGGGCGACCGGCGGACGACGATCTTGGCCGCGGTGCTGGCGGGCGACGTCCAGACCGCCCAGGACCACGCCGACAAGCTCAAGTCGGCGGTGGCCAAGGTCGCCACCCCCGGCTTCACCACTCAGCTGTTCGGCCCGTCGTCGCTCAACGACGACTTCCTCACCGCCAACGAGGACAACCTGGCCAACGGCGAGAAGTACGGCATCCCCGCCGCCCTCATCATCCTCGTGGTGGTGTTCGGGGCGGTGGTGGCCGCGTTGCTCCCGATCCTCATCGGCGTCGCCGCCATCTTCGTCGCCATCGGTCTCATCGCCGTGGTCGGCCAGGTCTGGAGCTTCTCGTTCTTCGTCACCGCCATGGTCTCGATGATGGGGCTGGCCGTCGGGATCGACTATTCGCTGTTCTTCGTCTCCCGCTACCGGGAGGAACGGCACCGGGGCGCCGACAAGCTGGCCGCCATCGAGGCCGCCGGTGGCACCGCCAGCCGGGCCGTCTTCTTCAGCGGCATGACGGTCGTACTGGCCCTCATGGGGATGCTGCTGATCCCCAACACGATCTTCCGCAGCCTCGCCGGTGGCGCCATCTTCGTGGTGCTGGTGGCGGTGGCGGCGTCGATGACGCTGCTGCCGGCGTTGCTCGGCCTGCTCGGCGACCACATCGACCGCCTCCGGGTCCACCGCCGGCGGGCCGATGCCGCCGGGCGCCAGGGCGGGTTCTGGGACGCCGTCACGCGAGGCGTCATGCGCCGCCCGGTGGTGAGCCTCGTCGTCGGTGTGTGCGTGCTGCTCGTACCGGCGGTGTTCTGGACCCAGATGCACACCGGTTTCGCCGGGGTCAGCACCCTGCCCGAGAGCTTCGAGTCCAAGAAGGCGTTCGAGGCGCTGGCCAAGGACTTCTCGGGAGGCCTCAGCTCGCCGGTCGAGGTCGTGGTCGACGCCCCCGCCGACGATCCCGCCATCCAGGGCGGCGTCGAGCGGCTGCAGGCCTCGATGCGCACCGACCCCTTCCTCGGGCCGTCGCAGGTCGAGGTCAACCCGGCTCGCGACCTCACCGTGGTGTCGGCGCCGCTCAAGGGCGACCCCTCGAGCGATGCCGCCGTCGAGGCGATCGAGCGGGTCCGCGATGACTACGTGCCGTCCGCCTTCCCCGAGGGAACGCCGGGCAAGGTGGTAACCGGGGGTGACACCGCCTTCAACAAGGACTTCTTCGAGATCACGTCCGAGTACATGCCGCTCGTCTTCGCCTTCGTCCTCGGGCTCTCGTTCATCCTGCTGACGGTGGCGTTCCGGTCGGTCGTCGTCCCGCTGAAGGCGATCCTGCTCAACCTGCTCTCGGTGGCCGCCGCCTACGGGCTCATCGTGCTGGTGTTCCAGAAGGGGGTGGGCAACGACATCCTCGGCTTCCAGAAGGTGGAGGCCATCGAGGCGTGGCTGCCGCTGTTCCTCTTCTCGGTGCTCTTCGGCCTGTCGATGGACTACCACGTGTTCCTGCTCTCCCGGGTGCGGGAGCACTACGACCAGACGGGGGACAACACCGAGTCGGTGGCCTACGGCCTGCGCACCACCGCCGGCATCATCACCGGCGCCGCCCTGATCATGGTCGCCGTCTTCATGGGGTTCACCCAGGGTGAGCTGGTGTCGTTCCAGCAGATGGGCTTCGGGCTGGCCGCCGCCGTCCTGATCGACGCCACCATCGTCCGCTCCATCCTCGTCCCCGCCAGCATGAAGCTGCTGGGGAAGCGCAACTGGTACCTGCCCCGGTGGCTCGAGTGGCTGCCCAAGGTGCAGGTGGAAGGCCCGCACGCGCCGCCCCCCGAGGAGCGGGCGGCGCAGCCGGTTCCCGCAGGAGCCCCCACCGGCCAAAGCTGACCTCGTCGTCCCACGCCGGCGGCTCCCGGGATCTCGCCGCCACGGTTCCCCCCAGGCCGTGGCGGCGAGTCGCGTCCGGGCTCGTTCCGGGACCAAACTCGGGCCCCGCGGTGTTCCCCAGGATGAACGAGGAGGGACATGGAGAAGATCGAGAAGACCGAGGACGAGTGGCGCCAGCAGCTCACCCCCGAGCAGTTCCAGGTGCTCCGCCAGGCCGGCACCGAGCGGGCCTTCACCGGCAAGTACTGGGACTGCCACGACGACGGCATGTACCACTGCGCCGCCTGCGGCGCCGCCCTGTTCGCGGCCGACACCAAGTTCGACTCGGGCACGGGCTGGCCCAGCTTCACCGAGCCGGCCGTAGCCGAGGCGGTCGAGACGCGTCGTGACTTCAGCCACGGGATGATGCGCACCGAGGTGCGCTGCCGCCGGTGCGGGTCGCACCTGGGCCACGTGTTCAACGACGGCCCCGGGCCCACCGGCCAGCGGTACTGCATCAACTCGTGCGCCCTGGAGCTCGAGCCGACCGCCGCCGGGGGCTCGTAGGAAGGGCCGGTCGTGGAGCTCGACGGACGGACCTTCGAGCTCCATGTCGGCGCGGGCGGTGATCCGTCGCCGGCACGGCCGCTCGTGCTGGCTTTCCACGGCGGGAGCGCCGACGGCACGGCCATGCGCAAGCTCACCAACCTCGACGCCCGGGCCGACCGGGAGGGCTGGGTCGTGGCCTATCCAAACGGCGTCGAGGGGCACTGGAACGACGGTCGGGGCGTCGAGAACTACCCCGCTCACCGCGACGACGTCGACGACATCGGCTTCGTCGACCGCCTGGTCGAGCACCTGGCGGAGGCGGCCGGCGTCGACCGCCGGCGGGTGTACGCCACCGGGTTCTCCAACGGCGGCATGTTCGTCCACCGCCTGGCCATGACCCGCCCCGATCTGCTGGCCGCCGTCGCCCCCGTCGCCGGCACCATCGCCCGTCCCCTGCTCGAGCCGGGGCCGGCGGCGGCGGTGCCCGTCTTCATGATCCATGGCACCGCCGACCGCATGGTGCCCTACGAAGGAGGCCCCGTCGGCG
>DASZJY010000376.1:0-2428 GCA_035947635.1 Acidimicrobiales bacterium
CGCCTTCTTGGCCACCGGGACCTTGGTGGCCGCCGCCCGCGTCCGCGCCGGCGCCTTCGCCCCGCGCGCCGCTCCGGCGGCGCCGGCGTGAAGAAGGCGGCCGCCGGAGCGGCGCGCGGGGCGAAGGCGCCGGCGCGGACGCGGGCGGCGGCCACCAAGGTCCCGGTGGCCAAGAAGGCGCCGGTGGCCAAGAAGGTCCCGGTCAAGAAGGCCCCCGTGGCCAAGAAGGCAGCGGGCGTCAAGAAGGGGGCGGTGGCCGGGTTGGGCGCCGGACGGGGCCCGGGCCGGGCGGCCAAGGCGCCCGCCGCCAAGAAGGCGGCCCGCAGCGCCAAGGGGGTCAAGAAGACCGCCAAGCGGCCGTAGCGGCCCGAGGAGGGTCAGGCCCCGGGGCCCACCACCGACAGCTCGACCGCCGCCACCTCGCCGTCCACCTCCACCTCGTGTACCGGCGCGCCGTCGGGTGGGGTGCCGTCGTCCTCCAGCACCAGCTCGGTGGCGAGGACCTCGTCGGCGATCCAGCCCCGGTGGGCGTCCACCGCCGACCGTAGGCGGGCGCCGGTCGCCCACACCCGCAGGACGACGCGGTCGGCCAGGGCGAGCTCGCGGCGCTTGCGGAGGTCGTTGATGGCCCGCACCAGCTCCCGGGCCGTCCCCTCGTCCTCGAGGGCGGGGTCGAGCTCGAGGTCGAGCGCCACCGCCCACCCCCCGTCCTGGGCCAGGGCCAGCTCCTCGTGGCGGTCGGCCCGGATCTCGACGTCGTCGGGCCCGAGGCGCTCGCCCGCCACCTCCACCCAGCCGTGGGCCTCGAGGGCCCGGCGCACTTCGGCCCCGTCAGCCTCGGCCAGCACCGTCTTCACCGCGTTGACCTTGGGCCCGATGCGAGGGCCCAGCACACGAAAGTTGGGTACCACCCGCCAGGTCATGAGCTCGGCCAGGCTGGACACGTCCTCCAGCGCCTTCACGTTGAGCTCGGACGCGATCTCGGCGCGCACCTCGTCGGAGAGCGCGGCGCCAGGGTGCAGCAGCAGCGCCCGCCGCAGGGGCTGGCGCACGCGCATTTTGGCCTCGGCCCGGGCGGTGCGCCCCAGGCCGACCAGGCGGATGGCGGCGTCCATCTGGGCGGTGATGGCATCGTCCCCGGCGGCCGCCGACGGCGCCTCTGGCCAGTCGGAGAGGTGCACCGACTCCGTTCCCGTGAGGGTGACGTAGATCTCGTCGGCCAGGAACGGGCAGGACGGCGCCAGCAGCTGGGCGGTCACCACCAGGCAGCGGTGGAGGGTGGCGTGGGCGGCGGGGTCGGAGGATTTCCAGAAGCGGGGCCGGGAGCGCCGCACGTACCAGTTCGACAGCTCGTCGACGAAGCGCTGGAGGGAGGTGGCTGCGCCCAGGGCGTCGAAGCCCTCGAGGCCGGCGGTGACCGCGTCGACCGTGGTGCCCAGGCGGGCCAGCACCCAGCGGTCGAGGACGTGGGTGGGCTCGGGAGCGGGCGCGTCGCCCGGGGGCGGCGTCCAGCCGTCGATGTCGGCGTAGGTGGCGAAGAAGGAGTACACGTTCCACAGCGTCACGAGCGTGGTGCGGGCCGCCTCGCGGATGCCGTCCTCGTAGACGCGGCGGCTGGTCCACGGCGAGCCGGCGGAGAAGAAGTACCAGCGCAGAGCATCGGCGCCGAAGGCGGAGGTGACCTCCCAGGGGTCGATCACGTTGCCCCTGCTCTTGGACATCTTCTGGCCGTCCTGGTCGACGATGTGGGCCAGGCACACCACGTTGCGGTAGGGGGTAGTGCCGAACACCAGCGTGTTCACCGCCAGCAGCGAGTAGAACCACCCCCGCGTCTGGTCGATGGCCTCGCAGATGAAGTCGGCAGGGAACTGGCTCTCGAAGACCTCGTCCCCGGCGAAGGGGTGGTGGTGCTGCGCCGAGGGCATGGCCCCCGAGTCGAACCAGGCGTCGAGCACCGGTGTCACCCGCCGGGCCGGGCGCCCGCACCCCGGTTCGGGGCAGGCCAGCTCGACGTCGTCGACGTGGGGCCGGTGCAGGTCGAGCTCGGTCAGGTCACGACCGGCCAGCTGGGAGAGCTCGGCCACCGAGCCCACGCAGGTGTCGTGGCCCTCTGGGCATCGCCAGATGGGCAGGGGCGTCCCCCAGTAGCGGTCTCGGGACAGCGCCCAGTCGACGTTGTTCTCGAGCCAGTCGCCGAAGCGGCCCCACTTGATGTGCTCGGGGTACCAGGCGATGCGCTCGTTCTCCCGTAGCAGGTCGGCCCGGCGCTCCGAGGTCCGCACGAACCACGAGTTCTTGGCCCAGTAGAGGAGCGGCGTGCCGCAGCGCCAGCAGTGCGGGTAGGCGTGGCGGTAGGGCTGCTGGCGCACGAGCAGGCCCCGGGCCGCCAGGTCGGCGACGACCTCGGGGTCGGTGTCCTTCACCGCCC
>DASZJY010000377.1:0-6348 GCA_035947635.1 Acidimicrobiales bacterium
CCCGCTGTCGGGACCGGCGCCGGCGGGAGCGATCAGCACGAGGTCGCCGTTGCCCCGCAACTGGAGGACGGCCTTGCTGAGCGACCGGTAGATGCCCTGCACGTCCGCCGGTTCGTCGGGCCTTCCGGCCGCCGGCGGGCGGACGTTCTCAATCCTGTCGACGCGCCGAGCGGTGTCGCAGGCGACGGCGAGCAACACGATCGCGCCGCCGGCGAGCCACGCGGTGAGACGTCGGGCCATGAAAAAGGGTTGCAAACAAAGGGCTTCGTCGTCCAGGTGGCGCTGGAACCCTTGCAGCACAACGGAAATGCTTGACCTGGCCATGCCAGTCGAGTCTGATTGGTCAGGTACGGGCCCTGACTGGGAGGTGGCGGTGAACAAGGCTGACGTGGTCGACCGAGTGGCGGGCGAGACAGGTGTGCCCCGCCAGCAGGCCGAGAACGTCCTGAACGCGTTCTTCGACACGGTGCGCTCCGCGGCCCGAAGCGGTGACCGCATCGGCTGGCCGGGGTTCGGCTCGTTCTCCACCACCCAGCGCAAGGCCCGTACCGGCCGCAACCCTCGCACCGGTGAGGCGGTGAAGATCCCGGCGACCAAGGCGGTCAAGTTCTCGGCGAGCTCCACGCTGAAGGAGTTCCTCAACGCAGGCGGCGCCAAGAAAGCCGGCGGTACCAAGAAGGCAGCCAAGAAGGCAGGCGGGGCGAAGAAGGCGGCCGTGAAGGCACCTGCCAAGAAGGCCCCGGTCAAGAAGGCGCCGGCCAAGAAGGCGGGTGGCTCGAAGAAGGCCGCCAAGTCCGCTCGTAGTCGTTGAGGGAGGGCAACCGATGAGCGTCGTGAAGAAGGTCCGGGCTGCGGCCAAGAAGACGGTCGCCGCAGTCAAGGACAAGGCCCCGGGCGGGGGGAAGAAGGCAGCCACCAAGGCTCCGGCGAAGAAGTCGCCGCTGAAGAAGGCCGTGGCGGCCAAGAAGGCCCCGGTCAAGAAGGGCGCGATCAAGAAGGCGGCGGCCAAGGCGCCTGCCAAGAAGTCGCCTGCCAAGAAGGCGCCGGCCAAGAAGAGCGCGATCGAGAAGGCGGCGGCACGCAAGGCCAGCCCGAAGCTTTTGGGGCGGGGCGCCAAGAAGGCGGCCGCCAAGAAGACCGCCGTGAAGAAGGGCGGCATCACGCCCGCCAAGCAACCCCTCAAGCGGCACAGCGCCAAAGAGACACGAGAGTCGGCCGCCAAGATCCCGGGCCCGATCGCCTAGGACCTCGGGGCGGCAACCTCCGGTTACGAGGCGAAGGTCGCTAGAGCTCCCGAACTGCCTTGAAGCTCTCGCCGTGGTCGATGGCGGCGAGGCGACCGTGCTCACTCGCCCGCTCGCGAACCCGGGCACTGAACCGCTCCAGCTCCTCCTCCGTCGGCTCGTCGCCCATCCGCATGGTGGAGCGGTACTGGCTGCGATGGCACAGGAGGGCGGCGAGCTTGGTGTCCAGATGGCCTGACACGTCCTCGACGTGGTCGGGCTCGTCCGCTTCCCACAGGAGCAGCGTGGTGGGCCGGTGGGGAGGCGCGGCCAGCTCGGGGAAGAAGTGCGGGTCACGGGCGGCGACGATGCCGTCGGTGAGCAGGAAGCCGGCGGCGCGGTGGTCGGGGTGGAGGCGGTACCGCTTCCAGGGGTCGTGACCCAGCACCACCTCGGGGCGTAGCCGGCGGATCCATGAAGCCACCTCCCAGCGCTGGCGCAGCCCCGCCTCCAGCTCGCCGTCGGTCCAGCCGCAGAAGACCACGTTGCCCGAGCCGCCCAGGGCCCGGGCCGCCGCCCGCTGCTCCTCCCGCCTGACGGCCACCAGCTCGGCCACGTCCTGGTCCGGGTCCCACGAGCCCTTCGAGCCGTCGGTGCAGACGAGGTGCGAGATGGCGCAACCGGCGGCCGCCCACTTGGCCAGCGTCCCCCCGCACCCGAACTCCACGTCGTCGGGGTGGGCGCCGACGGCGAGGGCCCGCGCCGGCGCGGGCAGGTCGACCCCGACGTCGGCCCCGGTCATGACGCCGCCGCCACTGCAAGGTCGGACGGGAGGTCGACGTCGTGGCCGAGGAGCGGCTCGCGCACCACCCGCAAGGGCAGGCCCAGGCGCCGGGCCTCGGTCCCGTGGCGCGCGAAGGAACCCGGGCCGTAGGAGAACGTGAAGCCGCTCGTCGCCGGCACGCAGACGACATTGGTGCCGTCGTCGCGGTGGTCGGGGACGAGGGTGACCCCGGCGAACGCGCCGACCCATGCCAGCTCGCGGGCGAAGGCGAGGTCGGCGTGGGCGACGATCACCCGCCGGGCGCCCTCCGACGCGAGCCGGGCGACTCCGGCTTCCACGGCGCGGTTCAACCCCCGCTCCGGCTCCCAGACCACGAGAGCGCCGCTGTCGCGCGCCCACGCCGCCACCTCGGTGTCGTCGCACACGACGGCCACCGGGAGCTGGCCCGCGCACGCCACCACGTGGCTGGCCATCGCCCTCGCCAGGTCACGCCGGGTGGGGGGGTCGAGGGCGGGGGCGAGCCGGAGCTTGGCGTCGGCGAAGGACTTCACCGGGAGCAGCACCGCAACCGGGCCGAGCCCCAGGGTCACGGGATGTGTGCCGTTCTGGTGAACATGGACGTGAGCTCGGTCGTCGTCGTGAGCGCCATCCGGCTCCGGTCGAGCACGCCGGCCAGAGCCTCACCCGAGCCTGGGTAGCGGAGGCTCACCCGCACCCGGTCGGCGCCGATCTCGAGGAGGTTGTAGGACGGCCGGGTGTAGCCGCGGAGCCGGTAGGTCGACACCGTGCCGGAGTTGACGATGAGCACCTCGTCGAGCAGCCACAGGTAGGGGACGTGCTTATGGCCCGAGAGCACGAGGTCGACGTCGACGTCGGCCAGCAGGGCGAGCACGTCTCCGGCGTCCCACACCGTGTTCCGCTCGCGGCCGGTGCCGGGAACGGGGACGAGGTGGTGGTGGAGGACGAAGATGCGGTAGTCGGCCTCGACCTCGAGGTGCTCGCGGATCCACCGGTAACGCTCCCGGCCCACCTCGCCCTCGGCCAGGTCGGGCTTGGAGGAGTCGATGGCGACGACCTGTACCCGCCAGGGCTCGTCGCCGTCGCCGACCGGGACGGTGAGCGACATCACCTTGTCACCCTTGTCGGGCACGTCGCCGGGGCCGAAGGCGTCGCTGAAGTGGAGGTAGCCCACGTTCTTCGAGTCGTGGTTGCCGGGGACCACGAGGACGTCCAAGCCGCGCTGGAACAGGGGCTCGAGGTAGCGGCGGGCGGTCTCGAACTCCGGCGGGTAGCCCTCGGCGGTGAGGTCGCCTCCGATCACGACGAGGTCTGGCCCCAGCTCGAGCACCTCGTCGACCGCGGCCTTGAGCAGAGCGCCGTCGAAGAAGGGCGATCCGCAGTGCAGGTCGGACAGCTGGGCGACGAGGAACGGCCCTCCCTCCATCCAACCGAGTGTACGAGAGCACGCCGTTCTGCCGGCCCTTGGGTATGTTCACGGCGCCGGATGGGGCGGGTGCCCCATCCACGGCGAGGAGGGCGGGGTTGGGGCCCCGCCCGGGAGAGGAGACATCTGCGTGGCGACGAGGGTGGTGGTGCTCGGCGCCGGATCGTGGGGCACGACGCTGGCGACCATGCTGGGCGCCCGCGTGCCGACGGTGCTGTGGGCCCGGCGCCCGGAGCTGGCCCGCCGCCTCGGGCGGGACCGGCGCAACCCCGACTACGTCAGCGACCTGCAGCTTCCCGACGCGGTGTCGGTCACCGCCGAGCTCGAGCCGGCGGTGGTGGGTGCCGACCTGGTGGTCATGGCCGTACCGTCGCACGGGTTCCGCGGCGTGCTCGCGGCCGCCGCACCGCACGTCGGCCCGGCGGTGCCGGTTCTGAGCGTCGCCAAGGGCGTCGAGCAGGGGACGCTCAAGCGCATGACCGAGGTGGTGGCCGAGGTCCTACCCGGACATTCGCGCGCCGTGCTCACCGGTCCCAACCTGGCCGAGGAGGTGGGGCTGGGCCACCCCACTGCCAGCGTGGTGGCGGCAGCAGGTGAAGGGTGCGACGGGTTGGCCGGCGAGCTGCAGCGGCTCTGCTCCACCGACACCTTCCGCGTCTACACCAACCCCGACCTGGTCGGCTGCGAGCTGGCCGGCTCGGTGAAGAACGTCATGGCGATCGCCTCTGGCATCTGTGACGGCATGGGGTTCGGGGACAACACCCGCGCCGCCGTCATCACCCGCGGGCTGGCCGAGCTGACCCGGCTCGGCGTGGCCCTGGGCGGCCAGCCCCTCACCTTCGCCGGCCTGGCCGGGATGGGCGACCTGGTGGCCACCTGCATGAGCCGGCGCAGCCGCAACCGCTGGGTCGGCGAGCAGCTGGGCCGGGGGCGGACCATCGCCGACATCACCGCCCAGACCCGCATGGTGGCGGAGGGCGTCCGCACGTCGCAGGCGGTGGTCGAGCTGGCCGCCCGGGCCGGCGTGGAGACGCCCATCGCCTGTGAGGTGGTGGCGGTGATCCACGAGGGCAAGCCGGCCACCGATGCCCTCGCCTCGCTCATGGCCCGGGTGATGAAGGCCGAGCTCCACGGCATCGGCTGACCGCCCTCGTCGCGACCTCAGAGCGAGGGCAGCCGGGCCAGGCGAGCCACCTCGTTGCGGGACGTGAAGCCGATGGCGAGGGAGACCTCGTTGACCAACGCCAGCCCCCGCCGGGAGAACTCGAAGCGGTACGAGACGCACCCTCCGGGGAACTGATAGAGCCGCACGCCGCGGTACTGGCGCAGCACCGACTCAACCCGCTCGAACCGGCGGGCGCCGGGCTGGTCGGTGGCGATCTCGGTGGCTCCGGCGACGTCGCATGTCGGGACGAACGTCACCCGAACGGCTCGGTCGCCGGCCCGGTCAGAGTCGAGGGCGAAGAAGGAACGGCCGTTGCGGATGTCGATGGTCTCGAAGCTCCACCCCGCCGGCATGCTCTCGATGCACGGCACCATCTCGGCGCTCGGCACCGACTGAGCCATGAGGACGAGGGTGTCGGTGTTCCGGCAGCCGGGGAAGACGTTCGACTTGTACCGGGTGGCGCAGCCCGTGAGCACCAACAACGTGGCGAGGCCGGGGCCGAGCAGGGCGATCGCTCGTCGCCGGGCGAGGCAGGCGATCACAGGACCCGGATTTCCCCCAAGGCGTTGAAGAACCCGAGGGCGGCGAGCACCGCGCCGACGAGGGCGGCGGCGGTCAGACCCAAGCGGCGCAGGCTCCAGTGCTGGATGCGGATGGGGGGTCGGTCGGGGGCGAGGGCTCGCATGCGCCCGAGGCAGTCACGCCCGTCCTCACGCAGCCGGGCCCGGAGCTGGCCCGGCATCGTCACGCCGCGAGTGGCGGCGAAGGCCTCGGCCAGCTCGTCGTCGGAGAACACGAGGCGGGCCCGCTCGTAGACGAGGTCGGGGTCGCTGCTGAGGGCCAGCACGAGCATCATGTTGGCCAGGTCGACGGCCTGCCGCCACGGCGAAGGGCGCACCTCGGCGAAGGCGACGTCGACGAGGAACACCTTGCCGTTGCGCAGCAGCACGTTGGCCGGCTTGATGTCGCGGTGGGCCAGGCCGGCGTCCCAGAGGCGGCGCACCACGGCGAGCCCGTCGTCGATGACCGCTTCGTCGATGCGCACATCGCCGATCTCCACCGCCCCTTGCAGGAACTCCGTGACGATCAGGTACTCGCGCTCGGGCGTGATCTCGACGAACCCGTAGCACTCGGCGACGGGCAGGCCCTCGGCCCACATCAGCCGCAGCAGGTAGTCCTCGTACTCGATGAGCCGCCGGACGCTGGAGAACGTGGCCTCGTCCTCCAGCCGGCCGTACAGCAGAGTGCGCCCCAGCTTGTACCAGCGGTCGGAGCGCAGGTGCGTCGACGTGTAGAGCTTGCCGAACAGCGCCGGCGGGTCCTGCGTGCCCAGGCGGATGAGCACAGGCGTCGATCCCCACGATCCCTCGAGCGCGAAGGGCTCCACCGAGACCACGTCGAGCCCCAGTTGCTCGCTCAAGGCCCGGCAGATCGCCTCGCCCCGCCGTCCGCCCACGTTGATGTGTGCCGTTCGCTGGCGTCGATAGCTGATCGGGAAGACCTCGGCAGGGGCGATCATGCGGAAGGCGACGGTGGGGATGGCGACGCCGACGATGGCGCCGATGAGGACATCGGTGGGGTTCTCCACCGCCAGGTAGATCTGGGCGAAGCCGAGCACGAGCAGGGAGCCTCCGATCACCCATACGACCGGCGACGTCCGGTCCTGCTCGGGGGGGACCTCGGGCCCCCGGGCCACCCGCCAGCGTCCCTGCGGCACCAGCGTGTAGGCGGC
>DASZJY010000378.1:0-5430 GCA_035947635.1 Acidimicrobiales bacterium
CGTTGACGACGGCGGGAAGGCGCCCGTCGAGCATGGCGGCCGTCACCCCGGCGACGTCGCCGCAGGCGGTGAGCCCGGCGAGCTGGTCGAGGGCGGTGGTGGCGGTGGCGTCGGTGGCGGTGGTGACGACGGGGCGGGCCCCCAGCAGCTCGGCCACCCGGGCGGCCAGCTCGTTGGCACCGGCGGCGTGCCCTCCGGAGAGGGCGACGGCGAAGCGCCCCGCCTCGTCCACGCAGACGACAGCCGGATCGGTCGCCTTGTCGGAGAGGAGCGAGGCCACGATGCGGACGGCCGCTCCGGTGGCGAGGAAGAGCACGAACCCGTCGACCGTCGTCCACCGTGCTCGCACTGTGGCACCGGCGTCGCCGTGGACGGCCTCGAACGGCAGCCGGGCGGCCATCGCCTGCCCCCGATCAGTGACCGAGACCGACAGCACCTTCGACGCACTCACTGGTCCGGGCCCCAGGCCACGAACACGGGGTTCTCGGCGGCCAGCCGCACCCCTCCGCCGGGAAGCGCCTGGCCCCGGCTCACGCCCAGCTCGACGAGGTGGCCGAGGCGGTCGAAGGCAGCGGCGGCCCGGTCGAGTGCGGCGTAGGTGGCGACGACCCGCCCTCCCGGCCGCAGGCGGACGAGGGTTGCGTCGAGGGCGGCCAGCCCGCCGCCGCCGACGAAGGCGCGGTCTGGGTCGGGGAGTGGGCCGAGGCAGGCGGGCGCCTCCCCCTCCACCACCTCGACGGCGACACCCGCGGCGGCGGCGTTGGCCCGCGCCCGGGCGGCGTCGTCGGCCCGGCGCTCGACGGCCAGCACCCGCAGCCCGGGGGCCAGCCGGGCGCACTCGACGGCCACGCTCCCGCTGGCGGCGCCGACGTCCCACAGCACTCCGGTGGGGGGCAGGGCCAGCTTGCCCAGCGCCACCGCCCTGACCTCGGCCTTGGTGACCATGCCGGCGCGGTGGTCGAAGCGCTCCTCGGGCAGCCCCCACGACAGCACCGGGGCGGCTGCCACCGGGGGCCCGTCGAGCAGCACCACGACCGAGAGAGGGTCCCAGGCCCCGGCCGCCAGGCCGGTGAGGTCGGTGTCGGCGACGACCTCGCCGCCCTCGCCCAGGCGGCTGCAGACGACGACTCGCTGGTGCCGGGCACCCAGATCGAGCAACTCCCGCCCGACGTCCGCGGGCCGGGCGTCGGGGGCGGTGAGGACGGCCGCCTTCGGCGCGGCGGCGGCTCGGCGGACGGCGTCGGCGAGGGGACGGCCGTGGGCGGACACGACGGTGGCGTCGTCCCACGGGAGGCCCAGGCGCGCGAAGGCCAGCGATACCGACGAGGGGGCAGGGTGGACCTCGAGGCGGGCGGGACCGAAGCGCTCGGCCAAGGCGCGGACGATCCCGAAGAAGCCGGGGTCGCCCGACGCCAGCACGCAGACCCGACCGGGCTCGGCCGCCACGTCGTCGAGGACGGGCCCGAGGTCTCCGGCGAGGGGGAGCCGCCGGCCCGCCCCCGACGGGGCCAGGGCATCGAGGTGGCGGGGGGCGCCCACCAGGAGGTCGGCCGACTCCACCGCCCGGGCGGCGTCCTTGCCGAGGGCGTCGCCGACGACGCCGACCACGGCGATGGCCTCAGCCACGGGCCACGACCCGGGCCCCCTCGAAGTCGGCCATGAGCACCTCGACCGACACCGCTCCTTTGGTGTGCTCCTCGCAGGCCTCCCGGGCCATCTCGCAGACCCGCTCGAGGGGCTCGACGACGCCATGGGCGATGCAGGTCTCGAAGAAGTGGCGCGCGGTGTTGGTGGCGGTCGCCGCCTTCACCACCGCCGCCGGCGCCTTCACCGACTTGGCCACGGCGGCGAGGAGCTGGCCGTCGACCTTCGATCGCCGGAAGTGGGTCATCATCACGCCCGACGCCAGCTTGCTGAGCTTGCCGGCCATCCCCACGACGACGGCCTGCACCATCCCCACCTGACCCATCCGCTTCAAAGCTGTGCCGGTGTAGTCGCCCACCTCCACGAAGCAGACCTCGTCGAGGCCGGGGAACAGGCGCATGGCCAGGCGCTCGGTGCGGCTGCCGGTGGCCAGCACCATGGTGGGCTCGCCCTGGGCGGCGGCCACGTCGATCTGCTGCACGATCGACGCGCGCCAGGCGGCGGTGGAGTAGGGCTTCACCACGCCGGTCGTGCCGAGGATGGAGATGCCGCCCACGATGCCCAGTCGGGCGTTTGACGTGTGGGCGGCCATCTCCTCCCCGTCGGGGACCGAGAAGGTGACCGACAGGGCCTCGGTGGTGACCTCGGAGAGGGCGGCCAGGATCATGCGCCGCGGGACGTGGGTGATGGAGGGCTCGCCGATGGGGAGGCCCAGCCCGGGCTTGGTCACCGTCCCCACGCCGGGGCCGGCGAGCAGCTCCGTCTCCGCCTCGGGGCCCCGCCGGGCCAGCGCCACTCGAGCGGTGATGTGGGCGCCGTGGGTGCAGTCCGGGTCGTCACCGGCGTCCTTGATGACGGCGGCCCGGGTGGCCCCGTGGTTCTCGACCTCGAACCACTCGCGGCTGCCGTCGGGAAGGGAGATGTCGACCATCTTGGGCGGGCTGCCCGTGTAGAGCCCCAGCGCCGCCGCCTTGGCGGCGGCGGTGGCGCAGGTGCCGGTGGTCCAGCCCAGGCGCAAGCCCCGGCTGTCGCGCCGCTCCCGGAACGGCTCGGCGTCCTCGCGAGGGGCGCCCTTGTAGGGGACGGGGAGGTTGCTCACTCGCCGTGCTCGGTCATGGCTGGGCCGGCCTCCCCGCCGTGCTCCCGGCGGGGGAGCGGCGCCGGAAGCGGTGGGCGAAGTCCGGCCGGTAGAGGTGGCTGCGGGCCACCGGGTGGCCGCTCACGGCGAGGGCGGGGCCCACCAACACGAGCACGGTGGTGGTGGCGCCGGTGGCGGCGAGGTCTTGGGCAAGGTTCCCGACAGTGCTGCGTACGACGACCTGGTCGGGCCACGACGCCCGGATGACGGCGGCCACCGGCGTGTCGGGGGTGTAGCCGGACCCCGGGGCGAGCAGCTCGGCCTGGAGCTCGGCCGGGCGGGCGCCGGACAGGAAGGCGGCGAGGGTGGCGCCGTGGGGGGCGTAGTCGGCGACGGCCTGGCCTTCGGGCATCGACGCCGAGGTGCGGCCGGCCAGGCGGGTGAGGACGACGCTCTGGGCCACGCCGGGGACGGTGAGCTCGGTCCCGAGGGCCGCCGCCGCCGCTCCCAGCGACGAGACGCCGGGCACGATCTCGAACTCCCGTCCGGCGGCGAGGCACCAGTCGATCTGCTCCTGGATGGCGCCGTAGACCGAAGGGTCCCCGGAGTGGAGCCGGATGATCGGCACACCGGGGTGAGCGGCGTAGACGGCCAGCACGTCCTCGAGGGTCATCGACGCCGAGTCGTGGATCTCGGCATCGGGCCGGGCGTGCTCGAGAACGGCCTCGGGCACGAGGGACGACGCCCACACGACCACGTCGGCGGCCGCCAGCCGGTCCCTTCCCCGGAGGGTGAGCAGGTCCGGCGCGCCCGGCCCAGCGCCGACGAACGAGATCATGGCTCTGCTCCTGGCGGCTTCGCCGCCCCGGGCGGGGCCCCATCCCCGCCCTCCTCCGAGCGGCGGGGCCCCAACCCCGCCGCCGGGCGTGAGCCCTCGCGTTCGGCCGGCGGCACGATGACGGTGACCAGGTAGGACGCCGGCCCTTCGGCCATGTCGGCGGCGGGCAGCACCCGCTCGCCGGGCAGCCCGAGGAGCTCCCCCGCCACTGCCCTGTCCAGGCGGCCGGCGTCGGCCAGGCGCTTGGCCACCGCCGGAAGGTGGCGCCCGCCCTTGTACACGACCACGGCGGCCCGGGGGTCGTCGACGACGGCGTCGAGGGACTCGGGCCCGTCGAGGGCCGTCAGCAGGGAGAGGCGCTCGGTGCCGGCGAGGAGCACCGTGCCCGATCGGGCGGCGAGGGCCTGGAAGGCGGTGATGCCGGGGACGGTGCGGACGAGGGTGCCCGGGCGCCGCTCCCGCACGGCTGCAGCCAGGGCGGGGAAGGTGCTGTAGACGTTGGGATCGCCGAGGGTGACGAAGGCCACGTCCTCGTCGGCGTCGAGGGACTCGCAGACGCGGTCGGCGGCGGCGGCCAGCGCGATGTGGCGGGCCTCACCGGCGGTCATCTCGAACGCCAGCCGCTCCACCGTCACCTCGGGACAGACCTGGCGGAGGATGGACTCGGCCCGCCCCACCGCGTCGACCGCGGTGGAGGGGGCGAAGACCCGGTCGGCCGCGCGGAGGACGCGGATCGCCTGCAGGGTGACCAGCTCCGCATCACCGGGACCCATGCCCACACCGGTCAGCGCGCAAGGTGGCGCAGCCGCACCCGACTCGCAGCGGCTTTCCGACCTCACGGCGCCCTGGACTGTAGTTCGTCAGCCATCGGCGCCGGCCTGCCGGGCCGCCCTCGCGGCCGCCCCCACGAAGCGCTCGGCGAGGGGAGGGTCGGACGCCAGGTGCACGTGGAGGTACGACGCCAGGAGGGTCGGGGACGCGAACCCTCCTCTTCCCTCACCCTCGCGGCCCTGCCATCGCAGAGCGCCCCCTCCGGGCTCGACGGCGGAGTAGTGGAACTCGTGGCCCCGCAGGGTCGTGCCGGGAGCGCCGAGCGGCGTCTCGACGGCGGTCCGCGCTCGCCGGTAGCCCAGGGTGAGGCGCGGGGTCATGTGCGCCTCGGCTGCCACCGCCCCGGCCATCGGGTGGCCGTCGAGCGACCTCGTCAGCCAGAGGAGCCCGCCGCACTCGGCCCACGTGACGAGCCCGGCGGCGACCCGCCGGCGGACGTCGTCGAGGAGGGGCCGGTTGGCGGCCAGCCCGGCGGCGAACACCTCCGGGAACCCACCGCCGGCGTACAGGGCGGCCGTTCCCTCGGGAATCCGCCGATCAGCCTCGGGGTCGACGGCCACCAGCTCCGCTCCCGCCTGCTCGAGCACCTCGAGGTTGTCGGGATAGGTGAAGGCGAAGGCTCGCCCGCCCAGCACTGCCACGCGGGCCGAGGTCTTGCGCCGGGCCTGCGGCGGCGCGCCAACGGACAGCTTGGGGGCGGTGACGGCCAGCGCGCGCAGGCGGTCGAGGTCGCAGCCCCGCTCGACCGCGTCGGCGACCCGATCGAGGGCGGCGACGACGGCGCCCGGGGCCTCGACCACCGGGACGAGGCCGAGATGGCGCTCCCGCCACACGAGGGCGTCGTCCCGCCGCAGCGCGCCGAGGACGGGCCCGCCCAGCGGCTCGAGCGCCCTCCGCAGCATCTCCTCGTGGCTGTCGCTGCCGACCCGGTTGAGCACGACGCCGGCGACTCGCACGGCCGGGCTGAAGGTGGTGAAGCCGTGGACGAGGGCGGCCACCGACCCGCTCATGGCCGACGCGTCGACGACCAGCACGACCG
>DASZJY010000379.1:0-4151 GCA_035947635.1 Acidimicrobiales bacterium
CAGGTCCACCTGGCCGGCGTGGGCAACCTGGCGGCCGACGAGGTCCTGTGGCGGGCCGGTCTCGATCCCGCCCGCCCGGCCGGCTCCCTCACGCACGCCGAACGCCGGCGCCTGCACCGCCACCTTCGTGCCACCCTGGCCGACCTCCTCGCCCGGGGCGGGTCGCACACGGGCGAGCTCATGGCCGAGCGGCGGCCCGGAGGCGTGTGCCCGATGGACGGCACGCCCCTCGTGCGGCGGACGGTCGGGGGGCGCACGACCTGGTCGTGCCCCCGCCACCAGCGCTGAGGGTTCCGTTCCGGTGCGGGGGCACGAGCGCCTGGCAAGTGGTTCCGCTCCTCCTACGATGTGCGCTCATCGTCGACGTCGACATCGCCTTCGGGGGCGTCTGCGGCAACTGCCGCACGGCCGTGCGGTCCTGAGCCGTGCCTGAGGCCCGGAAGGTGCGCGTCCGCGAGAGCCTCTACATCGGCGGGGAATGGGTGGCGCCATCCGGTTCTGAAGCGATCGAGGTGGTGGAGCCGGCCACCGAAGAGGTCCTGGGCCGGGTGCCGAGGGGCACGCCCGCCGATGCCGAGCGGGCGGTGGGCGCCGCCCGCGCCGCGTTCGAGGGTTGGGCGGCGACGCCGGTCGAGGAGCGCGCCGGCTGGTTGCGGCGCCTCCACGAGGGCCTGGTCGGCCGTTCGGACGAGATCGGCACATTGATCGCACGCGAGGTGGGCATGCCCATCTCCATGGCGACGCTGATCCAGGCGATCGCCCCTGCCCTCGTGGTCGGGTCCTTCGCCGACCTCGCCCTCGAGCACCCGTTCGAGGAGAAGGTCGGCGCGTCGCTCGTCCTGCGCGAGCCGGTCGGCGTGGTGGCCGCCATCACGCCGTGCAACTACCCGCTCTACCAGCTCGCCTGCAAGGTCGGGGCGGCGCTCGGCGCGGGCTGCACGGTCGTGGCCAAGCCCTCGGAGGTGGCGCCGTTGTCCGCCTTCGTGCTGGCCGACGTGGCGTCGGAGGTGGGCCTCCCGGCCGGGGTGCTCAACGTCGTCAGCGGCTACGGCGAGGACGTGGGCGCCGCCCTGATCTCCCATCCCGAGGTCGACATGGTGTCGTTCACGGGCTCGACTCCGGCCGGGCGGGCGGTGGCGGCGACGGCCGCCGCCACCGTCAAGCGGGTCACCCTCGAGCTCGGAGGCAAGTCGCCCTCGGTCGTGCTCGACGACGCCGATCTCGAGGAGGCGGTGCGGGCGACGGTGAGCCAGTGCTATCTCAACGCCGGCCAGACCTGTCTCTCGTGGACCCGGCTCCTCGTGCCGCGGAGCCGCCACGACGAGGCCGTCGCCATCGCCGCCAAGGTGGCGGAGGAGTTCGTGCCCGGCGACCCCCTGGCCGACGCCCGGCTCGGGCCCGTCGCCAGCAAGGTCCAGCAGGAACGGGTGCGGTCCTACATCCGCAAGGGCATCGAGGAGGGCGCCACGTTGGTAATCGGTGGGCCCGAGCCTCCCGTGGGCCTCGACCGCGGCTACTACGTGCAACCGACGGTGTTCTCCAACGTACGCCCCGACATGACGATCGCCCAGGAGGAGATCTTCGGACCGGTCCTGTCGATCATCCCCTACGACAGCGAAGACGAAGCCGTCGCCATCGCCAACGGGACGATCTACGGGCTACACGGGGCGGTGTTCTCCGGGAGCCGGGAGCGGGGGCTCGCCCTGGCCCGTCGCCTCCGCACCGGCCAGGTCGACGTGAACGGTGGCGGCTACAACCACCTCGCCCCGTTCGGCGGCTACAAGCAGTCGGGCCTGGGTCGGGAGCTCGGCCGCAGCGGACTCGAGGAGTACCTCGAGACCAAGTCCGTCCAGCTCTGAGACGATGACGGTCTCCGGCCCCGCGCAAAGCGCATTGGGTCAGGAACTGTGCTCGTTTCGACACACTTCGGCGCCAGGATTCGCCGGGCGCGACTCTGGCGCGCTCACAGCGCGCAGGACGCCACCTTTCCTGACCCAATGCGCCCGGGGGGCGGGTCGCTACCATCGCTTTCTGTGACGAGACGTTGCGTCGCCGTCCTCCTCGGGCTGCTGGTGGTGCTGGCGGCGGCGTGCGGGAACGACACGGTCGACGGCACCGAGAGCGGCTCCGACGACGAGACCCGCACCACCGAGGGGGCGCTCGACACCACCCCGGCCGAGCAGCAGCTCGTCGCCCGCCAGCGGCAGGCCACCCCCGATCTGAACGTGGGCGAGGCCAGGTGCCACACCCGGGCCGAGCTGCGCGAGGGGGCGACGTTCGGGTGCAGCGTGCAGGTGGAGGGGTTGCCGGCGCCCTATACCGTCACCGTCACCGACGTCGACCGCGACGCCAAGACGGCCGAGTACGAGTTCGAGCTCACCAAGGCGATCGTCTCCACCGCCAAGGCTCGTGACGCGGTGAAGCAGTCGTGGCCCGACCAGAGCGCCCAGGTCGACTGCGGCTTCGGCAAGGTGCGGCTGGCCGAGATCGGCACCACCATCGAGTGCAGCGTCAACGACAAGGACGGCTTCCACTCGGCCACCGTCCGGGTGGTCGACATCCAGGGCAACGTCACCCGGGTCTGACTCAGCCCGCGTCGCGGCGGGGCGGCACCTGGGTGAGCGCCTCGGCGAAGGCCTTGGCCCAGTCGGTGTAGCCGGCCAGGCCGGGGTGGAAGCCGTCCTCCGCCAGCTTCCCGTGCCACGGCGGCCCGGTGTGGGCCCACACGTCGGCGACCACGAGCCCGGCGGCGGGCGCCTCGCTGCGTATCACGTCGTTGACCACCGTCGCCCGAGCCGGGCGGAGCCCCTGGGGGACGGTGGCGACGATCGCTCCCTCGGGGAGGCGGCGGATGATCTCCCGCACCGACTCGAGCAGCTGCGGCAGCGGCGTCGGGACCATGTCGTTGGCGCCGATGGCGCAGGTGACCAGGTCGGGCGTCGGCTCCAGCGCCTCCAGCCGGGCCAGCTGCACGTCCACCACGTCGGCGGCGCGCGCCCCCGACCGTGAGAGGTTCAGGACCCGCCAGGGGCGAGGGGAGTGCTCGTCCAGGACGGACCGCAGCTGGCCGACGTATCCCTTGTCGTAGGACGGCGCACCGATGCCCTGTGCCGTCGAGTCGCCCAGCACCACCCACAGCGGCCCCTCGCCGGAGAGGGCGAGCTCGTTGGCCTCGTCCCACGCCCGGGCGTACACCGCGACCTGGGCGTGGACCTGCCGCACGCCCGGCAGTACCAGCCGGGCGACCTTGCCGACCGACGACCGCAGCCAGCGGTAGGAGCCGTTCACGGGAATGCCAGCGCCACGTGGGCGTTGTGCGCGATGAGATGACCATCGCCGACACCGCCACGATGGAGGTCCGCCGGGCCGGCACTCGGTTCCGCACGCGCCTTCCCTGGCTCGACTCCCAGCACAGCTTCAGCTTCGGCCACCATCGTGACCCGTCCAACACCCATCACGGGCTTCTCCTCGTGAACAACGACGACGTCGTGCGCGCCGGCACGGGCTTCGACACCCACCCGCACCGCGACATGGAGATCGTCACATGGGTGCTCGACGGTGAGCTCGAGCACAAGGACTCGGTCGGCAACAAGGGCGTCATCTACCCCGGCCTGGCCCAGCGCATGAGCGCCGGCACCGGCATCTGGCACTCCGAGATGAACCCCCGGGGCGACACCGACGTCCACTTCGTGCAGATGTGGGTGCTGCCCGACACCGAGCGGGTCGACCCCGGCTACGAGCAGCTCGACATCAACTCCGAGATCGACCGGGGCGGGCTGGTGCCGATCGCCTCCGGCCGCGGCCACGACGCGGCGATCGCTATCCGCCAGCGGGACGCAGTCCTGTGGGGCGGGCGCCTGCGCCCGGGCGAGGAGGTGCGCGTCCCCGACGCCCGTTGGGTGCACCTGTTCGTCGCTCGTGGAGCCGCCGAGCTCGAGGGCGTCGGCCGGGTGGAAGCGGGCGACGCCGTCCGCCTCACCGTCGCCGGGACGCCCCGACTGGTGGCCGACCCCGAACAAGGGGCCGAGGTCCTCGTCTGGGAGACGCGGGGATGACCGCCACCGCGCCCGTCCTGGTCGGCACGACCGAGGGGCTGCTCCGCCTGGGCGACGACGGCCCCGTCGAGCTGGTGGGTGGGCGGGTGACCGCCC
>DASZJY010000380.1:0-3324 GCA_035947635.1 Acidimicrobiales bacterium
CGGGCAGTCGTGGGGAGCCGGCTCTCCGCGATCACCTCGTTGATCATCACCTCGATCGAGTAGCCGGTGCGCTTGTGGGGCGGCACCGCGTCCCACACCCACCGGGGAACGAGGCGCTCGCCGGTCGTGGGGGCGAGCCGCAGGACGACGGGGTTCCACAGGCCGTAGTCGAACCACCCGATCGACAGCGCCGCCCGTCCCTCCAGCCACGGACGGCAGATGGCGTCGAGGTGGCCGGGCGTCAGCCCCAGGAGATCGGCGTCGCAGAACAGGAAGGCCTCGGCGTCGCTGGCCGCCACCCCGGCCTCCAGGGCATGGCCCTTCGACCCGGGTTGGTGCGCCTCCCGGCGCACGACCTTGGCGCCGGCGGCGGCGGCCGCCTCGGCCGTGCCGTCGGTGGAGCCGTCGTCGACGACGATGACCTCCCGGACGTACCTGCTCCCTCGGCACGCCTCGACCACCGCGGCCACCGTCGGGGCTTCGTTGCGGGCGGGCACGATGGCGTCGACGACGGGCAGGGGGCGGGCGTCTGCGGGCACCTCGGCTGATCGTAGGGCCACGCCGCACGGAGGGGCCGTGTCGCCCCGATACGCCGAGGGAAGGAACGCGGCTGGTCTCGATCGGCCAAGGAGGTGCTCCCATGCCAGCACGCGAGGAGATGCCCGCCACCCTGCGGCGCTCGTCGGCCAAGGCCCAACGCACGTGGGCCAAGGCCCACGACAGCGCGGTGGAGACCTACGGCGAGGGGGAAGCCGCCCACCGCACCGCGTTCGGCGCCCTCAAGCACACTCACGAGAAGAAGGGTGACCGTTGGGTGGCCAAGGCCGAGAAGGGCCCGTCCGACCCACGCTCGAAGCGGTCGACCAGCGAGAAGCGCGAGGGGAAGGGCGAGACCTTCGGGGGCGTCGACGTCTACCACAACACGAAGCAGGAGCTGTACGAGCGGGCCAAGGAGCTCGGCGTCGCCGGCCGCTCCCGCATGTCAAAGGAGGAGCTGGCCCGCGCCATCGGCCGAAAGGGAGGCTGAGAGCGCCCTACTCGACGACGTCGCCCAGACGGTCGACCTGGACGCCTTTCTCCTCCAGCCAGTCGATGGCCACCTCGACGGCGTCCCGCTCGCCCGCCAGCTCGCAGACGATCCAGCCGACGGTCTCCTCCACGTTGGCCCGGCGGATGTTGGGCAGGACGTCGAACTCACGGACCAACCGGCCGAGCAGGGGCTGCTTGATGAGCTCTTCGGGAAAGGTGAGCTTGACCCGCACATTGGCCATGGGCCCCGAAGCATGCCGACCGGCGGACGATCCGTCCAGCCCCCCGCCGCGTGACGCTCCCAGGGCGGCGTTCAGGTTGCCCGACCGGAACCCCTCCAGGTCGAGTGCGACCCACCGGTACCCGGCTCCCTGCACCGCCCCCACCACGTCGGCGCGCCGCTCGACGGCCCGCTCCAGCTCGGACGTCTCCAGCTCGATTCGGGCCAGGTCGCCGTAGTGGCGCACCCGTAGCTGGCCGAACCCCAGCGCCCGCAGGGCGGCCTCGGCCCGCGCCACCCGGTCGAGGGTCGTGAGGGTCACCGGCGTGCCGTAGGGCACCCGCGACGCCAGGCAGGCGGCGGCCGGCTTGTCCCACGTGCGCAGTCCCAGCGCCCGCGACGCCTCCCTCACGTCGGCCTTGGTGAACCCGGCGTCGACGAGGGGGAAGGCGGCGCCCCGCTCGGCCGCCGCCCGCTGGCCGGGCCGGTGGTCGCCCAGGTCGTCGACGTTGGTCCCCAGCACGACCGTCGAGTCCTCGGCCTCGGCCAGTGGGGCCAGAGCGTCCATCAACGCCGACTTGCAGTGGGCGCAGCGGTCGCCGGCGTTGGCCACGTACTCCGCCCGCTCCAGCTCGTCGGTCTCCACCAGCTTCCACCGCAGGCCCCACTCGCCGGCCAGGGCGGCGCAGTCCGCCCTCTCGACCGGAGCCAGCGACGCCGACACCGCCGTCACCGCCAGCGCGTCGGCGCCAAGCGTGTCGGCCGCAACCCAGGCGAGGAAGGCGGAGTCGGCTCCCCCGCTGAAGGCCACCGTCACCCGCCCCAGCTCCCTGAGGCGCGCCCGCAGCCCGTCGAGGTCACCCACGGCGCTGACGCTACTTCGGGGCGGAGACGTCGCCGCCCAGGTAGGCGGCCCTCACCGACTCGTCGTTCAGGAGGACGGCGGCGGCGGCGGACCGCACCACCCGACCCGTCTCCAGTACGTAGGCGCGGTTGGCCCGTTGGAGGGCCTGGACGGCGTTCTGCTCGACGAGGAGGATCGTCGTCCCCTGCTCGTTGATCTCGGTGAGCACCGAGAAGATCTGGGTCACCAGCTTGGGGGCCAGGCCCATCGACGGCTCGTCGAGTAGGAGCAGGCGGGGACGGGCCATGAGCGCCCGCCCGATGGCCAGCATCTGCTGCTCGCCGCCCGACAAGGTGCCACCCGCCTGCGACTTGCGCTCGGCCAGGCGTGGGAACAGCCCGTACACCCGCTCGAGGTCGGGCCCCAGGGCGCCCTTCCCTCCCTTGCGCCCGTAGGCGCCCATCTCCAGGTTCTCGACGACCGTCATGCCCGGAAAGATCCGCCTGCCCTCGGGCGCCTGGGAGACGCCCAGCTGCACCCGCTTGTGGGCGGGGACCCCGAGGAGGTCCTGGCCCTCGAAGCGGATGGCCCCTGCCGTCACCGGGCGCACGCCCGAGATCGTCTTCAGCGTCGTCGTCTTGCCGGCGCCGTTGGCCCCGATGAGGGCGACCATCTCGCCCTCGCCCACCTCGAGGGAGACGCCCTTGAGCGCCTCGACCTTGCCGTAGTGGACGTGGACGTCCTCGAGAGTGAGGAGCACGCGTCAGTCGCCGTCCGTGGGGGCGCCCAGATAGGCCTCGATGACGCGAGGGTCGGTCTGGACGTCCGTGGGCAGGCCCTCGGCGATCTTCTGGCCGAAATCGAGCACGGCCACGCGATCGGAGATGCCCATCACCAGGCTCATGTCGTGCTCGATGAGCACGACCGTCAAACCGGTGTCCCGGAGGTCGCGGATGAGCGCGATCAACGCCTGCTTCTCCACCGCGTTCATGCCCGCCGCCGGCTCGTCGAGCAGGAGCACCGTGGGGCGGGTGGCCACCGCCCGGGCGATCTCCAGCCGGCGCTGATCGCCGTACGGGAGGTTGCGGGCCAGGTCGTCGGCCCGGTGGGCGATGCCGACGAGGGCGAGGAGCCGGCGCGCCTCCTCCCGGGCCTCGCGCTCCTCGCGGCGGTGGCGGGGCAGCCCCAGGAGGGCCCCCGGCACGCTCGTGCGGTGCCGGGCGTCGACGCC